>JAODNO010000495.1 GCA_025465235.1 Pseudonocardia sp. | reverse complement strand
CTGGTTCCGCGACGCCGGGCTGGACGTGCAGTTCCTCCCGTACAACAACACCTCGCCCGACACGCTCGTCTCGTCGGGCGCCGCGGAGTTCGGCATCAGCTTCCAGGACTCGTTCACCTTCTCGAAGGCGGCGGGCGCGGACATCACGTCGGTGATGGCGGTGCTGCAGCACTGGGCCACGCGGATCGCGGTGCGCGCCGACCGCACCGACATCAACTCCCCGAAGGACCTGGACGGCAAGACCTACGGCGGGTTCGGTGGGCCGGGGGAGCAGCAGAAGATGCAGGCCGTCATCCGCGACGCCGGGGGCAAGGGCGACTTCAAGACCGTGGTGCTCGGCACCTCCGCCTACGAGGCGCTGTACGCGGGACAGGTCGACTTCACCGAGCCGTTCATGGCGTGGGAGGGCATCGAGGCCGACCTGCACGGCCAGCCCCTCAAGACCTTCGCCTACACCGACTACGGCTTCCCCGACGCCTACAACGTCCTGCTCATCGGCAACAGCCCGTGGCTGAAGGCCCACCCGGACCTGGCCGCGAAGTTTGTGCAGGCAGCGCAGCGCGGCTACCAGCTCGGCGCCGACGACCCCGCCAAGGCAGCGCAGCTGCTGATGGACGCCAACCCGGGCGTGTTCACCGAGCCGGAGCTCGTCACGCGCAGCCAGCAGATGCTGAGCGCGCGTTACCTCCGCGACGCCTCCGGCAAGGTCGGCGGCCAGACGCTGGAGAAGTGGTCGGGCTTCTCGGGATGGGTCTTCGACTCCGGCGCGCTGACCGGCCCGGACGGGAATACGCTCACCCAGAGGCCCGACTTCTCTACCTGGTTCACCGACCAGTACCTGGCGAAGCCGTGAGCACAACGCGGACGGGCGGGCGGCGCACGATCTCGGCGGTCGTGCCGTCGCTCGTCCTCGTCGCGCTCGGCCTCGTGGCCTGGCAGTGGTACGTCACGGCGGCCGACGTCCGGCCGCAGATACTGCCCTCGCCGTTGCGCGTCGCGACGCAGGGCTGGGCGTTCCACGAGCAGATCTGGGCGAACACCCTGCCGACGATGCAGGTGACCGCCGTCGGGTTCGGGGTGTCGCTGGCTCTGGGCTGGGCGCTGGCCATTGCGGTGGACTTCTCCCCGTGGCTGCGCCGCGCGCTCACGCCGCTCCTCGTGGCGTCCCAGACCCTGCCGATCATCGCGATCGCCCCGCTGCTGATCATCTGGTTCGGCTTCGGTCTGCTGCCGAAGGTGCTGGTGATCGCGCTGGTGACGTTCTTCCCGATCGCCGTCGGGTTGATCGAGGGGTTCGCGGCCACCGACCGGCAGGCCACCAACCTGCTGCGCAGCATGGGCGCGTCCCGCTGGAAGCAGTTCCGCTACGTGCGCCTGCCCGGAGCGATGCCGTCGTTCTTCACCGCGCTGCGCATCGGCATCACCTACGCGGTCACCGGTGCGATCTTCGCGGAGTACGTCGGTGCGACGGCCGGACTCGGGATCTTCATGAGCCTGCAGAAGAACTCCTTCCGCACCGACCTGGTGCTGGCGGCCGTAGTGGTCACTGCGCTGCTGTCGGTCACGCTGTTCGGACTCACCTACCTCGTGCAGCGGTTGGCGATCCCGTGGCACGGGAAGGAGCGCCGCCGTGCCTGAGCGTGGCCACGAGACCAAGCTGGTGCTCGACGACCTGCGCAAGGCCTATCCCGGCCCGCTGCCGGTGCTCGACGGCGTCACCTTCGACGTGGCGCCCGGCGAGTTCGTCTCCGTGATCGGACCGAGTGGTTGCGGCAAGTCCACGCTCTTCAACGTGATCGCGGGCCTGGAGCGCCCGGACTCGGGCCGGGTGCTCGTCGACGGCGCGGACGCGACAGGGCACGTCGAGCCGTTCGCGTACATGCCCCAGCAGGACCTGCTGTTCCCGTGGCGGACCGTGCTGGACAACACCACGCTCGGTCTCGAGGTCGCCGGGATGTCGCGGCGGGCGGCCCGGGAGCGGGCCCGGCCGCTGTTCGCCGAGTTCGGCCTGACCGGGTTCGAGTCGGCCCACCCGTACGAGCTGTCCGGCGGCATGCGGCAGCGGGCAGCCCTGCTGCGCACGGTGGTGCAGGACCGCGCGGTGCTGCTCCTCGACGAGCCGTTCGGGGCACTGGACTCGCTCACCCGCACGGACATGCAGACCTGGCTCGACGGCGTACGTGCCCACTTCGACTGGACGGTGCTGCTGATCACCCACGACATCCGGGAGGCGGTGTTCCTCTCCGACCGCGTGGTCGTGCTCGGGCCGCGGCCCACGCGTGTCCGTCGCGAGGTGACCGTGAATCTGCCGCGCCCCCGGGAGCTCGCAATGATCACGTCTCCGCGGTTCGCGGCCGTGGAGGAGGAGCTCCTCGGCGTATTGCGCGACCGTTCCTGATGAATGTCGGGCAAACCCGGTGCTGCGGAGCTCAGACCGATACTCCTGCGGGGATCGCGAAATAAGCGGGATCATGCACGTTCCTCAGGTCGTCCTGGAGGGCGACGGTATCGGGGTGCTGATGGCCCAGCACGGCGGCGGAATCGGCGGCGGCGCGCTCGAACCCGGCAGCGGCCTCCCGCCAGCGGCCCAGCAGAGCCGCACACCCCGCGACGTTCGCGCGCAGGGCGATGGTGTGGGAATGCTGTCGCCCGTGGGCCTGCTCGGCGTCGTCCAGGGCTGCTGTCAGCTGGGTGAGCGCCGACTCGACGTCACCTGCCGCGGCGGTCACGAGTGCCATTCCCATGCGGGACGTGACCGTGTCGGGGTCGGCGGGCCCGAGGACGCGCATCCGGTTCGCCGTGACCAGCCTGCTCAGCGCGAGCGCGTCGTCGACGTTGCCGACCAGCCGGTAGGCCGTGGCGAGGGCATCCCTGGCCGTGAGAGTGCGCGGATCGTCATCACCGAGGACGCGGACGCGATCCGCGAGGTTCGCGGTGATGAGGGCGATCCCCTTGCGCCACCGTCCGGCCGCCACGTACGTGCTGCCGAGGTTGCCCGCCACGGTGAGCGTGGCCGGGTCGTCGTCGCCGAGGGTGGCCCGGCAACCCGCCAGGGCCAGTTCGAAGAGGGGCACCGCATCCTCGGGCCGCCCGGCTTCGTAGAGGCCTGCTCCGTCGGTGTTGCGCGCGGCGAGCTCGTGGACGTCGCCGGGCCGGGCGAAGGGGGCGCGTCCGCCCTCCTCGCCCTCGTTCCGTGTCCACCACGCCATTGCTGAGAAAATTACTGCACGAAAGATTGCGCGGTCAGTTGTGGCGAGAGATATCACGTAGATGTCCGGGCGCTGAGCCGTCATGATTCGGAGAACTGCCGGAACTGTCACGCGGGGTGGGCGATCGATGACGCGGAGTCGCTCGTAAAATGCCGGTCGTGCGAATGACCCGCAGCGCCCGTAAACACGGGATCGCGACCGACGACGTCCGCCGCGTGCTCGACGCGCCGGTGCGCAGCGTCGTGCAGGGCGAGGTCGAGCTGCACATCGGACTCACGGCGAACCGTGACCTGATCGAGGTGGTCGTGATGCCGGGCGAGCCGATCGTCGTGTTGCACGCGATGCGGTTGCGTCCGTCGAACTACCGGCACCTGATCGGACCCGCGCACTCGACCGGGCCGTCGTAACGCCGGCACCTACGGTCGGCCGCGATCACGCTGCCGTTCTTGCGGCGCCGTGGTCCCGGCCCCGCGTGAAGGAACGTCTATCGATTGCTCCGGCATCACGCCCGTCTGCTCACCGGGATCAACCGGGTGGACGCGCGGACGACCAGCTCCGGAGCGAACACGAGCTGCTCGTGATCGTGCGCCCCATCGCCACGCGCCTCGGCCAGCAACAGCTCGGCGGCGGTGCGTCCGAGCAGGTACCGCGGCTGGCTGACCGAGGTCAGCGGCACGGCAGCTGCCTCGGCGAACTCGATGTCGTCATAGCCGACGATGGCCATGTCGTCGGGCACGCGCAGGCCGAGGCGCACCATCTGCTGCAGGAGCCCCAGTGCGAGCAGGTCGTTGGCGCAGAAGGCTGCGGTGGGACGGTGCGCCGCGGGCAGCCCTGCGAGCCGCTCCCCGGCGCGGCGGCCCTCGGCGACGTTGGGTCTGGCGGTCTCCAGCACCGTCAGCTCCCCGGTGCCGGCTCGATCGACTGCCCGCTCGGCTCCGGCGATGCGGTCGCCGACCTGCCCTATCATGCGCGGCCCGCCGACGAAGGCGATGCGCCGGTGCCCGGTGTCGAGCAGGTGGGTGACCGCCAGGTCGCCGCCGAGCATGTCGTCCACGGTCACCGAGCAGTGGGCCGGGCCGGCGCCGCGGTCCACGATCACGACCGGGGTGCCGCGCCGGGCCAGCGCGGTGAGCCGAGGGTCGGCGGCGTCGACCGGGGTGATGAGCACGCCCTCGACGCGCTGCTGTTCCAGGAGGTCGAGGTACGCAGCCTGCCGCTCGCGGTCTTCGCCGCTGTTACAGAGGAACAGTGCGAGTCCGGCGGCATCGGCGGCGTCCTGTACGCCGCGCGCGACATCCGTGAAGAACGGGTTGGAGGTGTCGAGCACGACGTAGGCAAGCGTCCGGCTGCTGCCGCCGCGGAGCTGGCGCGCCGACTCGTTGCGGACGAACCCCAGCTCGCCGATAGCGGTCAGGACACGCTTGCGGGTGCGCTCGCTGACCAGCTCCGGCCGGTTCAGCACGTTGGAGACCGTGCCCAGCGAGACGCGCGCGTGAGCGGCCACGTCCTTCATGCTGGGTGTACTCGATCCCCCCACCACCTCGGCTGCTCCGATCGTCGGACCTGTCGCCGTCAGCGTCCCGTTGAAACGTACAAGTGCGGGAGCGCTGTTGACACCCCTTCATCGCCGTCATAGCGTCCCCCTCGCTCACCCTTTGAAACGTTTCATAAAAGACGCTGAAGGAGGGGCTGAATGAGCAGCCCAGAACAGCCGAGTACTTCGCGCAGCTCCGTCTGACTGTCGACCCGGCCGGATATGCTCATCGTGCTCCGGGACTGCGGCCGGCGCACCTACTCTCGTTTCCTCCGTGCCGATCGGCTGCTCATCGGCTACGTCGAGGTGAACGCGGTTGCAGGACGGGATGCAGCCCTTCCTCACGGGTCTGCACGGCCGAGGACCGGACGAGACGGTCCTGCTGCTGGATGAGGTGTTCCACCTCGAGGACCCACTCGCGCGACACTCCATCGCGCACCTTCCCGAACGGAGACCAGATCATGACCAGCACCGCCAGTCGTCCGACCGTCGCGGGCGGGGTCGAGGAGGGGGTGCACCGGCTCCGCATCGAGACCCCGTCGTGGGCCTACGCGAACTCCGGCACCCGGTTCAAGGTCTTCACGCAGCCGGGTGTGCCCCGCTCGGCCCAGGAGAAGATCGCGGACGCCGCCGTGGTGCACCGCCTCACGGGCGCCGCACCCAGCGTTGCGCTGCACATCCCGTGGGACCGCGTGGACGACTACGGCGAGCTGGCCGCGTACGCGGCCGACCAGGGGGTGGCGCTCGGCACGATCAACGCCAACGTCTTCCAGGACGACGACTACAAGCTGGGCAGCGTCACCAACCCGGACCCGGGCGTGCGCCGTAAAGCGATCGACCACCTGCTGGGGTGCGTCGACATCATGGACGCCACGGGGTCACGGGACCTCAAGCTCTGGTTCTCCGACGGCACGAACTACCCCTGCCAGGACAACATCCGGGCCCGGCAGGACCGGCTCGCGGACGCGCTGCACGAGACCTACGACCGGCTCGGTGAGAACCAGCGGCTCATCCTGGAGTACAAGCTCTTCGAGCCCGCCTTCTACACCACCGACGTCCCGGACTGGGGCACCGCGTACGCGCACTGCCTCGAGCTCGGCCCGCGGGCGCAGGTCTGCATCGACACCGGTCACCACGCCCCTGGCACCAACATCGAGTTCATCGTGGCGTTCCTGCTACGGGCCGGGAAGCTCGGGGCTTTCGACTTCAACTCGCGCTTCTACGCCGACGACGACCTGATGGTCGGGGCCGCCGACCCGTTCCAGCTGTTCCGGATCCTGCACGAGATCGTGCAGGGCGGAGCGCTCGACCCCGCGGTGGGGATCGCCTTCATGCTCGACCAGTGCCACAACATCGAGACGAAGATCCCGGCGATCATCCGCTCGGTGAGGAACGTCCAGGAAGCCACGGCCAAGGCGCGGCTCATCGACACCAGGGCGCTGGCCGCCGCGCAGCAGGCCGGCGACGTGCTCGCCGCCAACGCCGCGCTCATGGACGCCTACAACACCGACGTCCGG
>JAODNO010000466.1 GCA_025465235.1 Pseudonocardia sp. | reverse complement strand
ACGAGGGCCTGTACGACGCCTGCGAGACCGCCGACGCCGAGGATGACGTGAAGGTGCTCGTCCTGCGCGGCGCCGGCGGCAGGGCGTTCGTCTCCGGCACGGACATCGCCCAGTTCGCGGGCTTCGACGGCCCCGCAGGCGTGGCCTACGAGGAGCGGATCACGCGGGTCGTGCGCAGGTTGGAGGACACGACGGTGCCCACCCTCGCCGCCGTCGACGGCTACTGCATCGGCGGTGGCCTCGCCATAGCCGCCGCCTGCGACCTCCGCATCGCGACCGCGGCGTCGCGGTTCGGGGTGCCGATCGCGCGGACGCTGGGCAACTGCCTGTCGATGGACACCTACGCCCTCCTGCTGGGACACCTCGGCCCCGCCCGCACGCTCGACATGCTGCTGCGGGCCCGCCTGCTCAGCGCCGACGACGCCCACGCCGCGGGATTCGTCACCCAGCTCGTCGACGACGCCGCGGCCCTCGACGAGGCGCTTGCCGAGACAGTCGACGTGCTGGCGTCACACGCCCCGCTGAGCCTGTGGGCGGCCAAGCAGTCGCTCATCCGGCTGCGCCGGGCCGGGCTCCCCGACGGCGACGACATCGTCCAGCGGGTGTACGGCAGTGCCGACTTCCAGGCCGCCGTCAAGTCCTTCGCGGCCAAGGAGCGTCCCACCTGGAAGGGCGAGTGAAGCGGGCCGACTAACGTTCGAGGTCCGCAACCTCACCGGAACCGGAGAACCATGGGTGGTGTGACGCAACCCGACCGCAGTGGCGGCGTGCAGTCCCTGGACCGGGCGTTCGCCCTGCTCGAACACATGGCCGACGCTGGTGGTGACGTCGCGCTCTCGGAGCTCGCCGTCCGGTCCGGTCTGCCGTTGCCGACGATCCACCGGATCGTCCGCACGCTCGTGGCGTCGGGATACGTCCGGCAGTTGCCGTCGCGCCGCTACGCGCTGGGTCCCCGGTTGATCGGCCTCGGTGACGCCGCGTCCCGGATGCTGGGGGAGTGGGCCAGGCCGCAGCTCGCCCAGCTGGTGGACCAGGCCGGGGAGACCGCCAACCTCGCGATGCTCGACGGCGATGCCGTGGTCTATGTGGCGCAGGTCCCGTCGCGGCACTCCATGCGCATGTTCACCGAGGTCGGACGGCGGGTGCCGGTGCACTGCACGGGGGTGGGCAAGGTGCTGCTGGCGCAGCTGCCGCCGCCGCAAGTGCACGCCATCCTGGTCCGGGCGGGAATGCCCGCGCAGACCCCGCACACCATCACCGACCCGGAGCGGCTGGCCAGGGAGCTGGACCGGATCCGGCACCAGGGCTACGCGGTCGACGACGCCGAGCAGGAGCTGGGCGTGCGCTGCGTGGCCGTCGCCGTGCCCGGCGGACGGTCCACGACGGCGCTGTCGGTATCCGGGCCGGAGACGCGGGTCACCTGGGATCTGGTGGAGCGCATCGTGCCGTTGCTGCAGCAGGCGGCCGCAGCGCTCGCCGGGCACCTCGACGGGCGCGGAGTGACCGCCTAGTGAACACCGAGCACCTGAGGCTGTGCGCGAGCGCCGAGTGGGCCCGGCTCGTCGCGGACGATCTGTTGCCCTGGGTGCTGGGCGAGGACCGGAGGTCCGGCGACCATGTGCTCGGTGACGACGTACTGGAGATCGGTGCCGGTCCCGGGCTGGTCACGGACCTGCTCGTGGAGCGGGCACCGCGCGTCACCGCGATCGAGATCGACCCCGAGCTCGCGTCGGCGCTCCGTGCGCGGATGAGTGGCCGGCCCGTCGAGGTGATCACCGCGGACGCGACGGCGATGCCGCTGCCCGCCGGCCGGTTCTCCGCCGCGGCGTGCTTCACGATGCTGCACCACATCCCGGACGCGGCCGGTCAGGACCGCGTGCTGGCCGAGGTTGCCAGGGTCCTGCGTCCCGGCGGGGTGCTGCTCGGCACCGACGGCCAGGACACCCCGGCCCGCCGGGCCCTGCACGTCGACGACGTCTTCACCCCGATCGACCCGGACGTGCTGCCCGCCCGGCTCGCCGCTGCCGGGTTCGCCGAGGCCGAGGTGGAGAGCAACGGCGACCGGTTCCGGTTCAACGCGCGCCGCTGACCGTGCCGTAAGGGCGCGGAAGCGCTGCAAGAACTTGCAAGAACCTGCGCTACAGTTGCGCCATGACGCGACGGCTGGCGGTGGTGGCGCAGAAGGTCGGGGTCAGTGAGGCCACGGTCAGCCGGGTGCTCAACGGGAAGCCGGGCGTCTCGGAGGCGACCCGGGACGCCGTTCTCACCGCGCTCGACGTGCTCGGCTACGAGCGGCCCACCCGCCTGCGCGGGGAGCGCGCCCGGCTGGTCGGGCTGGTCCTCCCCGAGCTGCAGAACCCGATCTTTCCGGCGTTCGCCGAGGTGGTCGGCGGCGCGCTGGCGCAGCAGGGCCTCACGGCGCTGCTGTGCACCAGCTCCGCGGGCGGGGTCAGCGAGGCGGCCTACGTCGACCTGCTGCTCCAGCAGCAGGTGTCGGGCGCGATCTTCGCCGGCGGGCAGTACACCGAGGCCGATGCCCAGCACGACCACTATCGCCTGCTGCTGCAGCGCAGGCTGCCCACCGTGTTCACCAACGCGGCCGTCGACGGTCTGGGCTTCCCCCAGGTCTCGTGTGACGACGGGGAGGCGGTCGAGCAGGCGTTCGGCCACCTGGTGGCCCTCGGCCACCAGCGCATCGGGCTGCTGCTCGGCCCGGCCGACCACGTGCCGTCGCAACGCAAGCTGGCTGCGTTCGCCGCGGCGAACGCGCGGGTCGGACGCGCGGAGCACGACCGGTTGGTCGAGCACGCGCTGTTCTCGCTGGAGAGCGGCCAGGCGTCCATGCTGCGGCTGCTCGACCAGGGGGTCACGGGCGTCATCTGCGCGAGCGACCCGCTCGCGCTCGGGGCGATCAGGGCGGCGCGCCGGCGTGGCCTGTCGGTGCCCGGCGACCTCTCGGTGATCGGCTATGACGACTCGGCCCTGATGAGCTGCGTCGATCCCGCGCTCACCACGATTCGGCAGCCGATCGAGGCGATGGGCCGCGCCGCGGTCGACCTGCTGGTGCACCAGATCGAGGGCGGCACGGTGCGCACGGCGGAGCTGCTGTACGAGCCGGAGCTCGTGGTGCGGTCCTCGACCGCACCCTGCAGCAGAGATCGTGTTCAGAAACAGACTTGATATCGTCGAAGTCTTGCGTCGATCTGCTATAGATCGGTACCGTCCTCGCCACACGATCGGATGACGACGGGCGGGGTCGCGTGGGCGGGCAGGCATCGGACGAGCTGTGGTGGCGCGATGCGGTGATCTATGAGATCTACCCCCGCAGCTTCGCCGACGGCGACGGCGACGGCGTGGGCGATCTGCCCGGGGTTCGGTCCCGCCTCGGCTACCTGCGCGAGCTCGGGGTCGACGCCATCTGGTTCACGCCCTGGTACCTCTCGCCGATGGCCGACGGCGGCTACGACGTCGCCGACTACCGCGCGATCGACCCCGCGTTCGGCACGCTCGCCGATGCCGAGGAGCTGATCGCGGCCGCTCTGGCCGTCGGCATCCGCACGATCGTCGACATCGACCCGAATCACGTGTCCGACCAGCACCCCTGGTTCCAGGCCGCGCTGGCCGCCGCGCCGGGGTCACCCGAGCGTGCCCGGTTCTGGTTCCATCCGGGCCGCGGCCCCGGCGGCGTCGAGATGCCGACGCGCTGGCCGTCGATGTTCGGCGGTGACACCTGGACCCGCACGAAGAACGCCGACGGCACGCCGGGCGAGTGGTACCTGCACCTGTTCAGCACAGGGCAGCCGGACCTCAACTGGAGCCACCCCGACGTCCGCCGCGAGCACCAGGACGTGCTGCGGTTCTGGTTCGACCGCGGCGTCGCCGGCGTGCGGATCGACTCGGCGGCGCTGCTGGTCAAGGACCCCGCGCTGCCGGAGATCCCGGCCGAACCCGGCCCTGGCGAGCACCCCAACACCGACCGCGACCAGCTGCACGAGATCTACCGCGGCTGGCGCGAGATCGCCGACTCGTACCCGGCCGACCACACCCCGGGCCGGCGGGTCCTGGTCGGCGAGATCTGGCTGCCCGACGTCGAGCGCTTCGTCCGCTACCTGCGGCCCGACGAGTAGCACACGGCGTTCAACTTCGACTTCCTGGCCCGGCCGTGGGACGCGGCGCACCTGCGCGAGTCGATCGACGCCACGCTGGCCGCCCACGCGCCGGTGGGTGCGCCCGCCACCTGGGTGCTGTCCAACCACGACGTCACGCGGCCGGTCACGCGCTACGGCCGCGCCGAGTCCGGGTTCTCCTTCGCCGCCAAGCGGGCGGGCACCCCGACCGACCCGGAGCTGGGCATGAGGCGGGCCAGGGCGGCCGCGCTCCTGTCGGCGGCGCTGCCCGGCTCGCTGTACATCTACCAGGGCGACGAGCTCGGGCTGCCCGAGTACGAGCAACTCGACGACGAGCTCCGGCAGGACCCGATGTACCTGCGCTCCGCAGGCCTGGACCCGGGCCGGGAAGGCTGCCGGGTGCCGCTGCCGTGGGCCGGTGACCTCCCCCCGTTCGGGTTCTCCCCGCCCGGGGCGCAGGCCACGTGGCTGCCGCAACCCGAAGAGTGGGCGGTGCTGACCGTCGCGACGCAGGAGGCCGAACCCGGCTCGATGCTCGCGCTCTACCGCGCCGCGCTGCGGATCCGCCGCTCCGAGCCTGGCCTCGGGGACGGCCCGATGACCTGGTTGCCCTCCCCGGACGGCGTGCTGGCGTTTGCTCGCGACCCGTCCTTCACCTGTGTCGTGAACCTGGCAGAGCGGCCGGTGGCGCTCCCCGAGCACACAGCCGTGCTCCTGTCGAGCGCCCCGCTCACCGACGCAGGCGACCTGGGCACCGACACGGCGGCCTGGCTGCGCACGACCCCGAACATCCCGGACGCCGCAACTCGCGGTCGGCCTAGGAGAAGGAGCGACAATGAGGTCCATCCGTAAGGCCGCGACCGCGGTATCGGCAGTGCTGATCGCTGCCGGCCTCCTGGCCGCATGCAGCACCTCGCCAGGTCAGCCGGATGCGGGTGGAAAGACCGCCATCACGGTCGTCAGCCTCAAGCCCGGTAGCGAGCAGTCCGCGTTCGACGCATTCGAGAACCAGGTCAAGCAGTTCGAGGCGGCGAACCCCGACATCGACGTGACCAGCCAGGAGTACGAGTGGACGGGTCCGACGTTCACCGCGCAGCTCGCCGGGGGAACCCTGCCCACCGTCTTCACCGTGCCCTTCACCGACGGTAAGTCTCTGATCGAGCGCGGCCAGCTGGCCGACCTGAGCCAGTACGTCCGGGCATTCGGCTACGCCGACAAGTTCAACCCGACTGTGCTGCGGTCCGGGCAGAGCGCCGACGGCGGGATCTTCGGGGTGCCGACGGCGGCCTACGGCGTCGGCCTGCACTACAACCGCACGCTCTTCAAGCAGGCCGGGCTCGACCCGGACAAGCCTCCGGCCACTTGGGACGAGGTGCGCAGCTACGCCAAGCAGATCGCCGAGCGCACCGGCCAGGCCGGCTACGCACAGATGACGCAGGAGAACACCGGCGGCTGGATGTTGACCTCGCTCACCTACGCCCTCGGCGGCCGGATGCAGGTCGCCAACGGCGACAAGGTGGAGGCCACGATCGACAATCCCGGCGCGCGGGAGGCGCTCACCCGGCTCCGGGAGATGCGCTGGCAGGACAACTCGATGGGCAGCAACTTCCTCTACGACTGGGGAAGCATCAACCAGGAGTTCGCCGCCGGCCGGATCGGCATGATCATGGCCGGGTCGGACATCTATGAGTCGCTGGTGCAGCAGAACAACATCAAGCCGGCCGACTACGGGCTCGCGGTGTTGCCGCTCGCCCCGGGCGGCTCAGCCGGCTTGCTCGGCGGCGGCACGCTGGCCGCGGTGAACGTCAAGGCCTCGCCGAAGCAGCAGGCCGCCGCGGCGAAGTGGATCGACTTCTACTACATGTCCAAGTTCCTGAAGCAGGACGCCGCGGTGCTCGACGCCAAGACACTGTCGGAGAGCAAGCAGCCGGTCGGCCTGCCGAAGCTGCCGATCTTCGACAAGGCGACCCTTGACCAGTACAACCAGTGGATCAAGCCGTACGTCAACGTGCCGCTTTCCCAGATGCGCTCCTTCAACGAGGGAATCTTCGACCAGGAGCTCGCTGGTGAGCCCACCGCGCACACCCAGGAGATGTACGCGGTGCTCGACACGGTCGTGCAGGCTGTGCTCACGGACCCCGGGGCGAATATCGACCAGCTCCTGAGCACAGCCGACTCGGACGTCCAGGCGATTCTCGACCGAGGCTGAGCATGCGAACCTGGGTCCGGCGCGGCGGCCTGAGCACGCTGGTCTTCCTCCTGCCACTGCTGGTGATCTTCGGCGTGTTCTCCTGGCTGCCGATCGTCCGGGCGGCGGTCATGAGCGTGCAGCAGACCAACCTGGTGACCGCGCCGAAGTTCGTCGGGCTGGAGAACTTCCAGTCGGTGCTGGCCGATCCACTGTTCTGGACCGCGGTGCGCAACACCGGCGTGTTCGCGCTCATCGCACTGGTGTTCGGCTACCCGATCCCGCTCGTGGTCGCCGTGCTGATGGGCGAGGTGCGCCGGTTCCGCGGGCTGCTGAGCGCCATCGCCTACCTGCCGGTCGTGGTGCCGCCGGTGGTGGCGGTGCTCATGTGGAAGTTCTTCTACGACGCCCGTCCCGACGGGGTGTTCAACACCATCCTCGGCTGGGTCGGGCTGGGCCCGTACCGGTGGCTGCAGTCGGCCACCACCGCGATGCCGTCCCTCGTGCTGGAGGCCACCTGGGCGGCAGCGGGGGGCACGGTGATCATCTACCTCGCCGCACTGATCGGGGTGCCCGCGGAGCTGTACGACGCCGCCGACGTGGACGGCGCGTCGATCTGGCAGAAGATCTGGCACGTCACGCTGCCGCAGCTGCGCGGGGTGCTGCTGGTCACCCTGATCCTGCAGATCATCGGCACCTCCCAGGTTTTCCTCGAGCCGTTCCTGTTCACCGGGGGCGGCCCGGCCAACTCGACGCTCACGGTGCTGCTGCTGATCTACAACTACGCGTTCGGCTCCAGCCTTGGCGGCGACTACGGGGCGGCGACGGCCTTGAGCCTGATGCTCGCGGTGTTCCTGGCAGCGCTGTCCGCCGTCTACTTCTGGCTCACCCGATCCTGGAGCACCTCATGAGCACGCCGACCAGCATCCGACCCGTGGTCCCCGCCGGGCCGCAGACGGTCGCCGTGGAGCCCGCTCCCCGGCAGCCCGCCCGGTGGTCCGTTCGGTGGGCCCGCCGACGGGCCGACGACCAGCCGCCGCGCGGGATCGTCTCGGACGCGGAGCGGCGCACGCCGTCCGTGCGGGTGGCGCTGCAGCTCATCCACGCCACGTTGCTGGCGCTGCTGCTGGTGATCGGGCTCGGGCCCATCCTGTGGCTGGTCAAGGCCTCGATCAGCACCACACAGGACACCCTCCGCAGCCCGATGGCGTTGTTCCCGAGTGGGGTGGACTGGGCGAACCTGGCCACCGCATGGACAAGGGTGCACATCGACCTGCACTTCGCCAACAGCATGATCATCGCCTCCGGCTCCTGGCTGGTGCAGCTGGTCGTCGCCACCACCGGCGGCTACGCGCTCTCGATCCTGCGGCCCCGGTACGGGCCGGTGCTGTACTGGCTGGTGCTCAGCACGCTGTTCGTCCCCGCGGTCGTGCTGCTCGTGCCGCTCTACCTGACCGTGCTCGACCCACCGCTCCTGGGGGTCTCGCTGATCAACACCTTCTGGGCGGTCTGGCTACCGGCCGGAGCGAACGCCTTCAACGTCCTGCTCACGAAACGGTTCTTCGACAACCTGCCGCAGGAGATCTTCGACGCGGCCAGGATCGACGGGGCGGGTCCGTACCGGATCTTCTGGTCGGTGCTGCTGCCGATGTCGCGACCGATCCTCGGCGTGGTGTCGGTGTTCGCCTTCATCGCGGCCTGGAAGGACTTCCTCTGGCCGCTGCTCGTGCTGCCCAACCCGGACGTCCAACCGCTCTCCGTGCGGCTGCCCACCTTGGCCCGGTCGACCGAGCTGGACGTCCTGCTCGCGGCACTGACGATCTCGGCTCTGATCCCGATGGTCTTGTTCCTGGTGTTCCAGCGGACGTTCCTGCGCAGTGCGGGTCTGAGCGGAGCGATCAAGGGCTAGCCGAAGATGCGGCGGGACCGGTCGCGCTGGCGGCGCCCATTGCGCAGGTCCCACATCTCTGCGCAGAGCGCGCAGGGCTCTCCATCCGGAGCCGCCATCGGAGCTGCCGCGACGATGTGGCCGCAGACGGCCGAGTAGTAGCCCTCGGGCTGTGCGGCGCCCTTGGCGAGCTCGGAGTCGGGCACGGCGTGGGCTCGGCCGTCGCTGACACAGGTGACGGACACGGTCGCCGTCGACGGCGCGCCGGCCGATCCCGACTGCCGATGTGATCTGCTCACGGCTCCCCCTCCGCACACAGCTGTCTGCGGGGTGTGCCCGAAAGCACACCGTCCGTGGATCAGTCTGCCGTCTACCGCTTGCATTCGCAAGGGTGCCTGCAACAGCATCTGCAATTGCATCTGCAAGCCACACTCTCTCGGGATGGCCACGTCCCGAGGGTCGGGACGGGTCGGAGGATGGGACATGCATGACAACGACGGCGGCGAGGTCGGCACTGATCAACTCCGGGGTGTCGCCTGGCGGAAGAGCCAGGCGAGCAACCCCAACGGTGACTGCGTCGAGCTGGCCCACCTCGCCAGCGGCTCGATCGCGGTCCGCAACTCGCGGGACCCTGGGGGACCCGCGCTCGTCTACACGCGCGCGGAGATCGCGGCGTTCATCCGAGGTGCCAAGGACGGCGAGTTCGACGATCTCATCGCCTGATGCGGACGGGACGCCGACCACGACGGGCCGTCGGGGCCTATGATCCTCGGCCTGGAGGTGGCAGTGTTGCCGACCGGCTGCTATTTCGTCCGCTTTTCCGGGGCTCGACCGAGTTGTCAGGACAGGTTCGTCGTGAAGGTTGAGCTGTGAGGGCAGGGCCGGACACCTGGTCGCCGTCGGGTCCGCCCGATCCCGCCCAGCAGAGTGGGCCCACCGTCCTCCGCATCGTTCTCGGTACCCAGCTCCGGCGGTTGCGGGAGGCCAGCGGGATCACCCGCGAGGCGGCAGGCGACGCGATACGGGCTTCCCATGCGAAGATCAGCCGCCTGGAGCTGGGCCGGGTGGGCTTCAAGGAGCGGGACATCGTCGACCTGCTCGCGCTGTACGGCGTCACCGACGCCGCGGAGCGCGAGGAGTTCCTCGGTCTGGCCAGGCGGGCGAACGCGCGGGGCTGGTGGCACCAGCACGGGGACATCCTGCCGAGCTGGTTCGAGATGTACCTCGGGCTCGAGCAGGCGGCGAGCGTCATCCGCACCTACCAGGTGCAGTTCGTGCCCGGCCTACTGCAGAGTGAGGAGTACGCCCGCAGCGTCATCCTGGTCGGTCACCAGGAGGAGTCCGCCGACGAGATCGACCGGCGGGTACAGCTGCGGATGACCCGCCAGAAGATGCTCATGGAGCCTGGGGCGCCCCAGCTGTGGGCCGTGATCGACGAGGCGGCGCTGAGCCGCCCTTTCGGCTCCCCGAGAGTCATGCGCGAGCAGTTGGAGTACCTGCTCCACATGACCTCCATGTCGAACGTCACCGTCCAGGTGCTCCCGTTCCGCTTCGGCATCCATGCCGCCGCGGGCGGCCCCTTCACGATCCTCAGGTTCGCCGAGTCCGACCTGCCCGACATCGTCTACCTCGAGCAGCTCAACAGCGCCGTCTACCTGGACAAGCGTCCTGAGGTCGAGGACTACCTCGCCGTCATGGAACGGGTGAGCGTCCAGGCCGAGACGCCGGCCGACACGAAGGCCCTCCTGCGGGGGAAGCTCGCCGAAACGTGAGGGGTCGCTCGGCAGCCCGGGGGTCGGCTCAGGTCACTTCCGGCCCATACCGGCCGCGTAGAGCGTGTGCACCGGGCTGTCGGTGAGGGTGAGCCTGTCGGGGCGCCAGTCGTTGCCGTAGACCAGGCCCGGTTCGACCATCTCGAGCCCTTCGTAGAAGCGGCGGAGCTCGGCCCACGTGCGGAAGCGCCCCGACCCCAGGCCGCCCTCCAGGAACGCCTTCTCGAGATCCTTCGCCCGTGGCTCGTCGTCGTCCAGGAAGTTGCTGATCAGTAGGTAGGAGCCCTCGGTGAGCTGCTTCTTGAGCGCCTCCGCCGTGGCGTAGGCGTCGTCGTCGGTGAGGTGGTGCAGGATGCTCACGGCCATGACGGCGAACGGTTCGTCGAAGTCGATGAACTCCGTGACCGCGGGGTTGTCGAAGATCGAGCCCGGGTCGCGGACGTCGGCGGTGATCACGGTGGTTGTGTTCTCTTCGCTGAGAAGCGCTCGGCCGTGGGCGAGGACGATCGGGTCATTGTCGACGTAGACCACGCGTACGCCGGGGTCGACGCTGTGCGCGATCTCGTGCACGTTGCCCACGGTGGGCAGGCCCGAGCCGAGATCGATGATCTGACGTATCCCGGCCTCGCCCACGAGGTACCGCGTCGCCCGGCGCAGCAGGTTGCGGTTGTCCTTCGCGATCTGGCCCGTCTCCGGGACCGCCGCATATATCGCGTCGGTTATCCGGCGATCGACCTCGAAGTGCTCCTTGCCGCCCAGGATGTAGTCGTAGGACCGGGCGATCGAGGGTGTGCTCAGATCCACTTCCGGAGGCGGCACCGTGCCGTCCAGGCCCCGGTTGCTGGAGGTGTTGTGTCTCCGGCCAGCCATCGCATTCTCCTCCAACGGCGACATCGAAGGGCACCCGAGGCCGCTCCCGAAGATCGTGAACGCAAGAGTAGCGCGATTGCATACACGGTCGCCAGAAGGCCAGCGGAGCCCCTCACCTGCGCAGATATGCGGTGACAACCCGGGAACGTGGGCTAGACGGTGATGAGCTCGGTGCCGTGCAGCCCGAGATCGTCGAGCTGGGCCCGCACCTCCTGCTGGTAGATCGGGTTCATGAGGAGCACGGTCCGCGGTGGCGTCGAGACGAGGTCCTGCGGCGCGACGATCGGGAGCCCCAGGCCGCCGATGTAGTGGTGCTGCAGGCCGGGGTTGATGTCGACCACCGCCGACACCGGGCGTGCGTGCTCGGCGAGCATGTTGAGGAACGTGAGGCCCTTGGCCCCGCCGCCCCAGACGACTGTCGGCTCCCCGGCTGCGGAGCGGTCGTCGAGCCAGGAGCCCCAGTAGGCGATCCGACCGAGGGTGTGCGTGGCGAACCCCTCGCACAGCAGGTGTAGCCGGTCGAGCTCGGCGCCCAGGCCGGGATCCTCGGCCGGGTCCGCGCGGTGAGCCGGCGCCGCCTCGGCGACGACGTACTGGTCGGTGTAGGTGGTGCGCACCCGGAGCACCTCGAAGCCGAGGCTGCGGAGGTACGTGGCCAGCGTCGCGGGTGTGAAGTAGGAGCAGTGCTCGTACTGCAGGTCCCAGAACGCTCCGTCCGTGAGGATCCGGCCGAGGTCGGGCACTTCGGCCAGGAACACGGGTACGCCCGCGGTCCGCATCCCGTCCAGGATGTCGGTACCGAACACCGCGAGCTCGGGGATGTGCTCGAGCGTGTGCCGGCAGACGACCGCTGCGGTGCCGGGCTCCACCATGCTCGGTGAGAAGAACGCTGGTACCGCGCGCAGCCGCTGCGCGAGATCGGACGGGATCCGGTCGGAGCCGAAGTGCGGGTCGATCCCGGTCACCGTGCCGACGCCGGCGCGGAGGAGCTCGGCAGCGAAGTCGCCCGCCCCACAGCCGACCTCGACGACGTGGGTGTCGCGCAGCCCGTATCGGTGCAGCCACTCCTCGCTCAGCTCGGCCGCGTACGCGGCGAAGCGGGGGGACAGGTGCTGGGACTCCTCGTGGGCGCCGGTGTAGTCCAGCTTGGAGAGGTCGAAGGCCCGGTTGAACACGACGCCGCAGGAACCGCAGAGTGCGAGCTCCTGGTCCCCGGTGGTGACGGCCCTGGCTTCGGCCGCGGTGGCGAAGACGGCCGTGCCGTGCACCGGCAGCCCGGTCAGCCGGATGAACGCCTCAGGAGCGGCGGCCGCGCAGGCCGGGCATGCGGCCAGCTTGCCGTACGTCGCCGTGGCCTGGGTTGCCGAGGCGGTCACGCCGGGGACCCGGGGACGGGGGACACGCGGGCGCCGGTGCCGCGGTGACCACAGGTCCAGGGGAAGAGGTCGCGCGCGAACGGCGACGCGGGGCGGGCGTCCTCGCCGATCCGCCGGTTCGGGTACGGGGCGATCGTGTTCACCTCCACTGGGGGACCAACATCCATCGCTGGCGAGGGTAGCGCGGTCGATCTTCCGGCCGACCCCTGTGCGCGCGCCGGGTGGCGTACCTCATGTCCGTGGCGGGATCGCTCGTAAGGCTGCGCCCGCATCCGCGCTGATCGAACAGCACGACGCGGTACCGGTCGCCGCCAGTCTCCCAGTAGCCGAGGTTCCCGAGACGAACAGCACTGCGGGAGTCGTCGTCCGGCCGCCACGAGCTGAGCCGAGCTCGTCACCGAGGCCTGCCGGTCCGGGGCGGCATTCCGTCGGAGCTGATCGGGGTTAGACGCCGGCTACGACCCGGACGGCCCAGGGGGATGCGACGTCAGCCCGCCACTGAGCTCTGGTAGACGCTGAGGTGGGTGTAGGTGAGCCGGAGCAGCGGAACGTCGACGCCGTGCTGGCGGGCACGGTCGATCAGGTCACCGATGATGTGGTCGGCCTCCACCGGGTTGCCCTGTTGCAGGTCGCGATACATCGACGAGTTGGTGGTGGCGCCTGCCTCGGTCACCGTGGCCAGGGTTCGGTTCAGAGCCGAGTCACTGACCGGTTGTCCCGAGGCGGCGGCGACGGCCGCGCACTCGGCGACCACCCGCTCGGCGAACTCACGCCCGCCCGCCGCGGCGACGACCTGCCCGACGGAACCACGCATCAAGCAGGTGACCGCGCCGATGCTGGCCAGGAAGACCCACTTCTCCCACATCTCCATGACGATGTCGTCGGAGAGCCGGGCCGTGAACCCGGCGTCGGTCAGGCCCGCGTGGACGTCGTGGATCCGTGCCGATCCGGGATCCTGCCGGTCACCGTAGGCAAGCTCCTGCAGACCGGTGAGCTGGTGGACGCTGCCATCCGCGTCGAGCACGGTGGCCACGAGACAGACACCACCCAGCACGGCCTTGTCGCTGTAGCGCTCGGTCAGCAGGTCGATGTGCCGCATCCCGTTGAGCATCGGGAGGATCATCGTGTCCGGGCCGATCGCCGGCGCGATGTCGGCGATCGCCTGTTCCGCGGCGTAGGCCTTGACGGTGAACACAACCAGGTCGTAGTCGTCGGTCAACGCATCGGCGGTGACCAGTTTCGGGGTGAGCCGCAGGTTCCCGTGCGGGCTGTGGATCACCAGTCCGTCGGCGCGCAGGCGGGCCGCCCGCCCTGGCCGCACCAGGAAGGTCACGTCGCGCCCGGCTGCTGCGAGCCGGCCGCCGAAGTAGCCGCCGGTGGAGCCGGCGCCGATGACCAGAGTCCTCATCTCAGCCCTTCCGCCGCGTTCAGGAGGCCGTCGCCAGTCGGATCGGGCGGCCCGGTTTCCCCGGGCGGTGCCACTCGGTGTTCTCCACCGTGAGCGGGGCCTGACAGGTGGCGCACCAGTCGGTGGACGAGCTCGGGCCGCCGCACGTGGCGCAGGCGATGACCATCGGCTGCACACCGGCCGGCGCCTCGCTGTGCTTGGCGCCCCATCGAGCGAGTGCGTGCAGCACCGGAAGGGCGTCCCGCCCGACTTCGGACAGTCGGTACTCGTATCGCGGTCGGCTCGTGCCCCCGTAGGGGACCTTGATCGCCAGGCCCGCGTCGACGATGGCACGTAGACGCGTGGCGAGGACGTTGTCGGCGATACCCAACTCCTCGCGCAACCCGTCGAAGCGGCTGTTGCCGACGAACAGCTCACGAAGGACGACCAGCGTCCATGCGTCACCCAGCGTGTCCAGGCTTCGAGCGATGGGACAGGACTTCGTCGACCAGTCCGAGCGGAGAGGCATCGCGCCACTTCCTTGCTTCACGGGAGCTAAGCGAGTCACCGTAGACGCTCGAACTGACTCTCGTCAAGAAAGCCAAGTTATGACAGTGACGCCTGCTGGTCATCCGCGGTGGGAGGTCATCCCACCCACCGTAAGGACCGATCCGGCGACCGCGTTGGTGGCTCCGGTCAGGCCGCCCGGGAACCGGCCAGCTCGTCGACGTTGAGCAGGTCGTCGCCGTAGAGGTCCTGCACCCAGTTGGACTGGTAGATGGTGTCGAGGTAGCGCTCGCCGAGGTCGGGGGCGATGGCCACCGCCGTGAGGTCACTGGCGTCGTTGCGGGCAAACCAGTCCATTGCCCCGCTGACCACCGTGCCGGTGGAGCCGCCGAACAGGAACCCGCGTCGGGCCAGCCGGTGGCAGGCGCGGATGCCGTCGGCCTCCTCGACGTGCATCACCTCGTCGATGTAGGACTCGTCCAGCAGCGGCGGACGGATGTTCATGCCCAGGCCGGGGATCATCCGGCGGCCCTGCTCGGTACCGAAGGACACCGAGCCCACCGGGTCCACCGCCACGATCCGCACCGGGCGGTGCCACTCGCGGAAGTAACGCGCGCAGCCCATCA
>JAODNO010000406.1 GCA_025465235.1 Pseudonocardia sp. | reverse complement strand
AGGCATGGACCGCGGCCGCTACGCCGGCCCTGTCGGCTGGGTCGACGGGCACGGCGACGGCGAGTTCGGCATCGCATTGCGCTGCGCGCAGCTGGACGGCCCGGTAGCGCGGCTCTTTGCGGGCTGTGGTGTCGTGGCCGACTCCGATCCCGACAGGGAGGCGCGGGAGGCCGCCGCGAAGATGGTGGCCGTCCGCGACGCGCTCGAAGCCGGAGCCTGAGCACCGGCTCGGCAGCGGCGGAGCCGCATCGGAGTGTCCGGAGGCCGCCGTTCAGGCGGCGGCGACCGCCGCGTCCACCGTGGCCCGCAGAGCCGCGTGCCCCGCACGCAGCGACAGGCGGTCGGCGGGCACCTCCACCACCCGCACGCCGGGGGCGGGGGCGAGAGCTGCCGGGATGCCGGCGACGTCCACCCGGACGTGGGCGACACCGGTGGCAGCGCACAGGGCGGCCAGGTCGACGGTGTGCGGCGTCCCGAAGATGCGCTCGAACGCCGCCGCATGCTCGGGCGCACCCTGCTCCAGCAGCCCGAAGATGCCCCCGCCCCCGTCATTGAGGACGACGACGGTCAGGTCGGGCCGTGGCTCGCCCGGGCCGATGACGAACCCGGTGGCGTCGTGCAGCAGCGTGAGGTCACCGAGCAGCGCGTATGCCGGGCCGCCGTGGGCGAGCGCAGCACCCATCGCGGTCGACACGCTGCCGTCGATGCCGGCGACACCACGGCTGGCCAGCATGGTGAGCCCGTGCCGTGGGGCGGCGGCGAGCGAGACGTCCCGCACAGGGTTCGACGACCCGACCAGCAGTTGGGCGCCGTCCGGCAGGGCCGCGAGCACCGCCCGTGCCAAGCGGAGGCCGACGGGCGCGGTCTCCGCGTCCAGCGCCTGGTCCAGCGCCTTCGCCGCAGCGGTGTCGGCGGTCCGCCAGCGGTGGATCCACGACGGGTCGGGGGTCAGGGTCGGCAGCGCACCGACTGCTCGGACGGTGCCGGCCACATCGGTCCACGGGCGGCCGTCCGGGTCGGCGACCGCGTAGGTGGCGACGGACGGGTCGGCGAGCAGCCGCTGGACGGACCGGTGCAGCGTGGGCCGGCCTGCCACCACTACCTGCGCCGGCTTCAGCAGTCCCGCGGACGGGGAACCGAGCAGCCACGGTCCGGTGCGCACGGCCGCGGGCCACGGTTGGGACGCGGGCTCGGCGATCACCGGCACCGGTAGGTCGTGCAGGCCGGCCGGGGCACCGCTTCCGGCGACGACGAGGGTCGGCGCGGCGGGGTCGAGCGGCAGCACCGGCACCTCGCGGGCGATCCGTGGCACCGACGTCCATGGTCCGCCTCCGTCGCGGCCCGCCGGCGCGACACCGGATCCGTCGGGTACCAGCGGCTCGGCGAAGGGCAGGTTGAGCTGGACCGGTCCGGGCGACCCGCCGAGTACTCCCTCCGCGGCGGCGACAGCACGGTCGACGAGCGAACGCCAGGCGGCGTTGCCTTCGGGGCCGCCGCCGAGGGCGCCGGTGAGCGCGAGCCGCACGGCCCCGCCGAAGAGCCCCGCCTGGTCGATCGTCTGGTTGGCCCCGGTGCCGACCATCTCTGGGGGCCGGTCGGCGCTGAGCACGAGCAGCGGCACTCCGGCGTAGGACGCCTCGAGCACCGCAGGGTGAAGGTTGGCCACAGCCGAGCCCGACGTGGTGCAGACCGGCACCGGCCGGCCGGACCGCAGGGCGAGACCGAGCGCCAGGAACCCCGCGGTCCGTTCGTCGATCCGGACGTGCAACCGGATCCGTCCGGCAGCGTCGGCGGCATGCAGCGCGAACGACAGCGGAGCGTTGCGCGAGCCCGCGCACAGCACCGCGTCCGTGGCGCCGCAGCGCACCAACTCGTCGACGATCACCTCGGCCTGCATCGTCGACGGGTTCACGCCTTGAGCGTAGGCGCCGCCGCGCCACCCCCATGGTTCGAGCCGCTACTTGCTAGGCGATGTGCCGTGCCGAGAGCTCCGTGGGCTGGGCCGGCTGTGGTTGCGTGTTCCGGTGCTGGTGGTACGGCTCGTGCTGCGCCGGCAGCGGGGTACGCCCGAGGATCATGTCGGCGGCCTTCTCGGCGATCATCACAACCGGGGCGAAGGTGTTGGCGTTGGTGACGTTCGGCATGATCGACGCGTCGACCACGCGCAGGCCGTCGGTGCCGTGGACGCGCATCGAGGCGGGGTCGACGACGGCGTCGCCCCCGGTGCCCATCCGGCAGCTGCCCGCGTAATGCATCGCCGAGACCGCGTGCTCGGCCACCCAGGCGAGCACCTGCTCGTCGGTCTGCACCGCCGGTCCGGGGGCCGCCTCGCCGCCGTCGTACTGCGCGAACGCGCTCTGGCCGAGGATCTCCCTGGCGATCCGGACCGACTCGATCCACTCACGACGGTCCTGCTCGGTGGACAGGAAGTTGAATCGGACCGCGGGCGCCGCTGCCGGGTTCGCGGAGCGGATCCGGACGTGGCCCCGCGCATCGGAGCAGACGGGCCCGACGTGCAGCTGGTAGCCGTGCCGGTCGGACGGCGACGACTCGTAGCTCCGGGAGGCGATCGGAAGGAACTGGAGCATCACGTTCGGGTAGGTCACATCAGGGTTGCTGCGGACGAAGCCACCGGCCTCGAAGTGGTTGGTGGCCCCGGGTCCACTGTGCAGGAACAGCCACTGGAAACCGATCCACGGCGCGTTCTTCAGCGAAGAGGTCGGGCCGAGCGACACGGGCTGGGTGCAGGAGTGCTGCACCATCACCTCGAGGTGGTCCTGCAGGTTCTCGCCCACCCCTGGCAGGTGGTGCACGACCGGCACGCCGAGGGCTGCCAGCCGGTCGGCATCGCCGATCCCCGACAGCTGCAGAATCTGGGGGGACTTGATCGTGCCGGCGCTGATCACGGTCTCGCCGCCCATGATCTGCTCGCGGTTGCCGCGGCGGTCGGCGATCTCGACGCCGGTGGCGCGAGTGCCGTCGAACAGCACTCGCGTGACGGTGACGCCGGTGCGCACCTCGAGGTTGGGCCTGCGCATGGCCGGGTGCAGGTAGGCCCGCGCAGCCGACCACCGACGGGTGGAGCGGATGTTGCGGTCGAAGCGCCCGAAGCCCTCCTGCCGGTAGCCGTTGACATCTTCGGTGGTGGGGTACCCAGCCTCGACCGTGGCCTGAAGAAACGCCCCGAACAGCGGGTTTGCCGCGCGTCCGCGCTCCAGCGTCACCGGCCCTCCACGCCCACGGAAGGGGGTGTCGGTGAGGGAGTCCTCGCTCCGCCGGAAGTAGGGCAGGACGTGGGCGTAGTCCCAGTCCTGCATGCCCGGCTCGGCCGCCCATCGCTCGTAGTCCATCGGGTTGCCCCGCTGGAAGATCATTCCGTTCATGCTGCTCGAGCCGCCGAGGAGGCGCCCTGCCGGCACCTTCAGCTTGCGTCCCCGCAGGTGGGGCTCCGGCTCGGTCTGGTGGCGCCAGTCGTACATAGCCCGGCCCATCGGGAACGGGAGGGCCGCGGGCATGTGGATCAGCACGTCGGCCTTGTGGTCGGGCCGCCCTGCCTCGAGTACCAGCACACGGACGCCGCGATCGGCAGTGAGCCGGTTCGCCAGCACACAGCCGGCGGAACCCGCACCCACGATGACGTAGTCGTACTGGGCCATGTACCACTCCTGTCGGAGGCCGAACCAACGCTGGGGAGGATCGCGACGTTAACCTATTCGAGCGCACTACAGAAATCGCGACCGATCGTTAACGTATCGATGCATTGATCCTGAACTCATACAAACCGAAACTACTACTTGAGTTCGTACCGACATCGCGAACCGGACTCCGGTCGTTACCGCGTGCTCACTTGGTAGCAGCATCGGGACATGGAGGCCGACAGACACTCGAGCGCACCACGAGGTGAAGGCCTCGCGCCGGGCCTCTGTCGTCTCTGTTGGAGTCGTTGGCCGGCTTCGGCGGCCGGCTGGTCACGGCCCGCCTCATGCCCCCGGCCGAGGTCGGTCGGGCCGCTGAGCTCTGCTCCGGGTTCATCCTGATCGGCGACGCCGCGCAACTGCACATCGGTGTTGGACTGCTGTCCTCGCTGCCTTCCACCCGTCGGCAGACGGCGCGTGCTGTGCTGCGGACGGTCGCGGTCGTTGGGCCGCCGGAACGTGCCGGAGTGACCGGGGCCATGGGATCGTGAGGGGAAACGAGTGCTCCGACACTCGCGCGCACCGGGCCGCCGCCCAGGCGATACCTTGGTTCGCGAGCCGTGGGCCCGCCGGGGCCCCGCACTGGAGCATCGCATGAGGCGTTCGTACGCCACGTCGGACCGACCAGGACAAGCCACGCTTGACGAGCTGCTGACCGTGCTCGCCGCGCCCGCCATGCTGCTCTCCGACCCGGACGGCCAGGTCCGGGCGGAGGGCGCGCAGGGCCTGTACGTGGGCGACACCCGGTACCTGAGCCGGCTGGAGATCGGTATCGACGGCGTGGATCTGGTCACGAGATCCACGCGGCTCGACGACGCCGGCACGGCCCGGTTCGACGGGGAGCTCGGCGGCGACCGGGCTGCTGTGCGGCTGCGACGGGACCGGACGCTGGTTGACAGGCGAGCCGTCGAGCTCGTCGAACTGCACAACACGGCGGCCCACGCGGTGGCGCTGCGCCTGGTGGTGCGCGCCCGCAGCGACCTCGCGGCCACCGCGGTGGTGAAGTCCGGCACGGCGGTCGACACCCTGGTCCCAGAGGTGGACCGCGGCGGAGCCCGGTGGTATCGCCCCGGCACCGAGGCCGAGCTCGTCGCCGAACCCGCCGCGGGCGAGGCCACGGCCGTCGGTCCGGACGCCGTGCTCACCTGGCCCGTGCATCTGAAGGCGGGCGAACGGTGGTCGGTACGGCTCACCATCGGCCCGGCCGGTGGCAGGCCGGCGGGCTTCGCGCCCGCCAAACCGATCCCGTGGAACGTCCCCGACGCAGGTACCGGATACCTCACCACACTGCTGAACCGGAGCCTCGCCGATCTCGACGGGCTCATGCTGGCCGACCCGCACGCCCCCGACGAACGGTACGACCGGTTCACGGCGGCCGGCAGCCCGTGGTTCTGCACGCTCTTCGGCCGCGACTCGCTGTGGTCGGCTCGACTGCTGCTGCCGCTCAGCACCGAGCTGGCCGCCGGCACCCTGCGGGTTCTCGCCCGCAGGCAGGGCCGCCGTCACGATGTCCGTTCGGAGGAGGAACCGGGCAAGATCCTCCACGAGGTACGGCCCGGCGGTCTCAGGGCAGGCGGGCTGGACCTGCCGCCGCACTACTACGGGACGATCGACGCCACGTCCTTGTGGTGCTGCCTCCTGCACGACACGTGGCGCGCAGGACTCGCCGACGACGAGGTCGAGGCACTGCTGCCAAACCTGGAGCTGGCGCTGGCCTGGATCGCCCGCGCGGCGCAGTCGACCGGGTTCCTCACCTACCGCGGGTCGTCCGGGGGCGGCCTGGCCAACCAGGGCTGGAAGGACTCGGCCGGTGGGGTGCGGTGGGCGGATGGCACGGTCGCCGCACGCCCGCTTGCCCTGTGCGAGGTGCAGGGCTACGCCTACGCTGCCGCGCGCGGCGGGGCGGCACTGCTCGACGCGTTCGGCCGCGAGGGGGCGCGCGAGTGGCGGGAGTGGGCGGACTCCCTCGCCGTGCGGTTCCGCTCCACGTTCTGGATCGACGACCCGGCAGGCCGATACCCCGCCATCGCGCTCGACGCCGAGGGTCGCGCCGTCACCGGCCCCGCGTCGAACATGGCCCACCTGCTGCCCACCGGGCTGCTCACGGCAGCCGAGGCCGACCAGGTGGCCGACCGGCTGGCGCGTCCGGACCTGGACGGCGGCCGCGGCCTGCGCACCCTGTCGAGCACCAGCGCGGGGTTCGACCCGCTGACCTACCACTGCGGTTCCGTGTGGCCGCACGACACCGCGATCGCGGTGCTCGGGCTGGCCGGCATCGGGCGGGACGACGCAGCCCGTTCGCTCGGTGAGGGACTCGTCTCCGCGGCGGCCGAGTTCGACGACCGGCTGCCGGAACTTTACGCGGAGATCGACGGGGAGATCGTCAGCTACGCGACGGCGTGCCGGCCCCAGGCCTGGGCCGCGGCAGGCGCGGTCGCGGTGGTGGGGTACCTCAGTGGGTGGCCGCTACCGGAGTGGACGCGCGGCATCTCCTGAACCGGCGGCCAGCCAGGCGTCCACGGCGGCGGGGGCGAACATTTCGTCGACCACCAGCTCCACCATGCCGACGACCAACGCCGACTCGCCGAGCTTGGTGCTGACCACGCGCAGGTTCCGTGTCGCCCGGGGCAGCGAGCGCTGGTAGATCAGCTCCCGCAGCCCGGTCACGAAGTGCTCGTTGGTATGGGCCATGTCGCCTGCGAGCACGAGGATCTCCGGGTTGAGCACGGACACGACGGTGGTGAGCACCTCTCCCGCGAGCTGCCCGGCCGCCCGGACCGCGGCCACCGCGTCCGCGTCGCCCTGCTGCACCAGCCGCCGGACGTCGGAAACGTCGGACACGTCCTTGCCCAGCGCATCCAGCTGCCGGACCAACGCGGCGCCGGACGCAACCGCCGCCAGACAGCCGACCGCACCGCACGCGCAGCGCTCGTCGCGGCCGTGCATGCGGATGTGCCCGATGTCCCCGGCACCGCCGTCCACCCCGCGGTACAACCTGCCCTCGATCACGATCCCGGCCCCGATACCCGTCCCGACGGTCACCAGCAGCAGGGTCGGGACGGAGCGCCAGTGGGTGCGCTGCTCGCCGAGTGCCATGAGGTTCGCATCATTCTCCACGAAGACCGGTACGCCCAGGCGCGCCGCGAGCCGCTCCCGCACCGGGTAGTCGTGCCACCCCGGCATCACCGGCGGGTGCATGGGCCGGCCGACCGACACGTCCACCGGTCCGGGAACACCGACCCCGAGCGCCACCGTGCGGGCCGGGTCGATGCCCGCGTCGGCGACCAGGGCATCGAGCTCGGCCTCGACCTTGCGCAGTACCGGCTCGGGACCGTCTGCGATGGCGATGCCGTACTCGCGGCGGTGCAGCACGCGCCCACCGAGATCCAGCACCGCCAGCTCCGCCCGGTTACGGTGCAGCCCGACCACGATGATGTGGCCGACGCCCTCGTCGAAGGCGAGGGCACCCGAGGGCCGGCCGCGCCCTTCGGCCTCGCCGGCCGTCTCGCGCAGCAGGCCGGCCGCCAGGAGCATGTCCACCCGCTGCGTCACCGTGGAGCGCGAGAGCCCGGTGGCCCGGATCAGCTCACGCCGGGTGGTGGCCGTCCCGCGGCGCACGAGCTGCAGCAGCAGGCCCGCCGACACGGGGTTCCCCGGCTGAACCCGGTCCGGGTCCGGCTCCGGGGCACCACCCCACTGCATCTTGCGGTCACCCGTCCTCCCGATCACCGGCGGCCGGTCAGCCCTTCTCGGCGCCCGCGGTGAGTCCCTCGGTGAGGAGTCTCTCGCTGGCGAAGAAGATGGCGATGATGGGGATGGTCACGATGACCGAGCCTGCCATCAGGACGGTGGTGGGGATCTCGATGCTGCCGGCCAGCTGCGATAGCCCGAGCGACACCGTCCAGCGGTCGCGGTCCTCGATGAGGAACAGCAGTGCGAACAGGAACTCGTTCCACGCGATCATGAAGACGAACAGGGCGTTCGCAACGATCGCCGGGATGGCCAGGGGAATGCTGATCCGGCGCATGATGCCCAGCCTGCTGCAACCGTCGATGGCCGCAGCCTCCTCGAGGCTGACCGGCACCGTGTCGAAGTAGTTGCGCAGCATGTATATCGAGACTGCCACGATCTGGGAGACGTAGACGATCACCAGCCCGACGAGCGAGCCGCGCAGGCCGATCCGGGTGAAGAACACGAACAGGGGAACGGCCAGCAGGATGTTGGGGAACAGGTAGACGGCGAGGAAGAGCACGCTGACCTGCCGCCTGCCGAAGAACTGCAGCCTGCTCACGGCGTAGGCGCCCGGCAGCGCGATCAGCAGGGTGAGCGCCACCGTGCCGAGCGCGACGAGCGCACTGTTGCCCATGAACACCAGGAAGCCCTGTCCGCCGGACGCGCTGGGCGCGAGCACCCTCGAGTAGCTGCCGAGGTCCCACTCGCCGGGCCCGACCCAGAGCGCACCGGGATCCTGCAGCACCCGGTCGAGGGGCCGTACCGACAGCAGGGCGGTGTAGTAGAAGGGGAACAGCGTGACGATCAGGAGTCCGACGATGACGACCACGCGCAGCACCGCGAACACGCGGTTCTCCACGTCGTCCCGGCTCCATCGCCGGCGCGCGGGCGCCGGGTCGGGGCGGACCGAGCGCGGTGGGCTCACCTGGGTTCCGGTCATCAGGACTGCTCCTCGCGCGGCGCCAGCCGCCACAGGTAGAGGCCGATGAGGACGGCGAGGATGGCGGCGAGCACCAGGGCCTGCGCCGCGGCCCCGCCGATGTCGCCACGTGCAGTGAGCGAGTTGAACACCGAGACGCTGATGACCTCGGTGCCTGCGCCGCCGCCCGTCAGCAGGTAGATGTCGTCGAAGCTGTTGAACGTCCAGATGAACCGGAGCACCGCCAGCACCGCGATCGTGGGCAGCAGCTGCGGGAACACCACGTACCGGAAGCGTTGCGACAGGGTGGCGCCGTCCACCGTGGCCGCCTCCTCGAGAGTGATCGGGACAGCCTGCAGCCGTGCGGTGAGGAACAGGAACGCGAAGGGGAACGACCGCCACGCCTCGAAGGCGATCACCGTGAGCAGCGCGGTCGGGACACCGAACTGCCAGCCGAGGATCGACACCTCGCTGCTGCGCTGGCTCAGGAACGCGATCGGCTCGTCCCAGCCCAGCAGCCGGGTGCCCCAATGGTTCGCCACCCCGAACTGCGGGCTGAGCATGGTCTTCCAGGCGAACGTCACCGCGACGATCGGGGCCACGTACGGCAGCAACATCGCCGCCCGGACGAGCCCACGGAACCGGAACCTGCGGCGCAGCGCCAGCGCAGCGACGAGGCCCACCCCGATCGCCGCCGCCGTGCCGAACACCGAGTAGGCCAGCGTCGTCGCGAGGTTGGCCCAGAATGCGGACGAGCCGAACACGTTGGCGAAGTTGGCGAGGGTGAAATTGTCGAACAGGCCTGCGTTGCGCAGGTTCAGCAGTCGCAGCCGCTGGAAGGCCAGCAGCACCGTCCAGATGATCGGCAGCACCACCATCACCACGACGATGACCACCGTCGGGGAGATCAGCGCCAGCCCGGCGCGGGCCTCGGCGCGCCGGAGTGTCCGCCCGCTCCCCGATTGGCGGCCGGGTCCGGACGAGCCGCCCGACCCCGACCTCCTGGCAGGGGCAGCAGGCGCCGCCCCGAGGCCGGCACCCACGCTCACCGCAAGGAGTTCTGGATCGACCGCAGCGCTGTGGCGGCCTGGTCGGCGGCCCCCTGGGGGTCGACCCCACCGCTCGTCACCGCGGCGACGGCTGCCGGCACCGGGAGCTCCCCGAGGGAGGCCCCGATCAGGTCGCCCTGTCCCTGGGTGATCCCCCACCGCGTGAACGCCTCGGGGCCGGTCGAGAGGACGTTCAGCACCTCGGGGGGGTAGAACTGCGCCAGCGCCCCTTTGGTGTCGACGCCCACCGGCAGCGTCTTCCACGTGTCGACGAACTGCGTGCCGCCCGGGGTGCTCCCCTGCCGCGCGGGGAACTTGCCCTCGGGGGCGAAGGCCAGCCAGTCGACGTAGCCGTCGCTCATCATGAACCGGACGAACTGCTGCGCGGGATCCGCGGACGCCTCCGAGGTGATCGCCCAGGAGACCACCTCGCCGAACTGGGCTGGTGCGGTGCCGTCAGGTCCTCGCAGGGCCGTGACCACACCGGTGTTCCTGGCCAGGAACGTGGGGTCCGCGATGCACTCCGGGCAGCTCGGCTTGGCATCGTTGCGCAGCCCGGCCAGCTCGTCGAGCAGGAACGTGGACCACACGGCCATCGCTGCCTGGCCTGCGAAGTACGCGGCCCGCACCGTGTCGACGTCCTGCGTGCCTGGCACTGAGTAGTGGGTGATCAGGTCGCGGTAGAACGCGAACGCTGCGACGCACTGCGGGCTCGCGATGGTGATCTCACCCGTGTTGTTCACCAGCTCGCACCCGTTGGCGAGGGCGATGTGCTCGAAGGTCTGCTGGGTGAAGGCGTCGCCCGGCGCAGTCGCCCCCACGAAGCCCGCGCGGCCATCCCGATGCAGCGTTCGTGCCGCGTTCAGGATGTCGGCGTAGGTGGTGGGAGCGGGAAGTCCTGCCGCGTTGAACAGGTCCCGCCGGTAGTAGAGAAGCTGTGACCACGCCTCGCTGGGCACCGCGAGCTGCCTGTCGCCGTCCCTGGTGAGCTCCAGTGCCCGCTGGTCGAACGTGCCCGCGCCGAGGCCGTTGACGACCGCAGCGGTGGCATCTGTGTTCACCAGCTTGTTGGTCGCGAGCGTGCGTACCGCCGACAGGGGGATCGACCCGATCACGTCCGGCAGCTCCCCGGCCGCGGCCGAGCTGGTGAGCAGCTGGTTGAACTGGTCCTCGTCGACGCCGACGAGCTTGACCTGCACCCCGGTCTGCTGGGTGAAGCGGGCGATGATGGCCTGCGTGGCGGCCACCCGGTCGGGGAGTGTGTCCGCCGTCCACACCGTGATCCGCTGCGCGCCGCCGTCTCCCCCACCCCCGCCGGCGCAGGCCGACAGGACCAGCACAGTCACAAGACCCAGGGCCGCGACGATGCGGCGGGTCACATTGCTCATTCGACGTCTCCCCCATTGGGCCGGTCGCGGCCCCGGTAGTGAACCGCGGTAACAGCCTGATCCACAACCGCTGGTTGACTCTATTTTGTCTAACAATTACGTCTAAAGCGGAACTGGTAAACTTATTTGCGACTGACCCCCGACGCAGAAGGACCGGCAGGTACCGCGCTCCCCATGGACCTCAACGACGCCGACATCCCCGACCCCCTCACTCTGCTCGAGGACAACCCGCTGGTGGTGACCCTCACCGCGCCCCGACGAGTGGAGGTGCTGCCCCAGCAGCGGGACCCGCTGCCGGCCGGTCACGTGCGGCTGCGCACCCTCTATTCGGGCATCTCAGCGGGCACCGAGCTGACGCTCTACCGCGGCACCAACCCGCACGTCGAGCGGCAGTGGGACGCTTCGCAACGGCTGTTCGTCGACGAGGCGGCGGCGAACGCGTACCCGAACACGGCCTGGGGCTACAGCGAGGTCGGCGAGGTCAGCGAGCTCGGAGCCGGCGTGGACCCCGAACTGCTGGGTACCACGGTCTGGGGGCTGTGGGGGCATCGCGGTGATGTCGTGCTCCCGATGGAGAAGGTCACCGGCCGGCTACTGCCGGCCGGCGTCGATCCGCTGTCCGGCACCTTCGCCAGGGTCGGCGCGGTCGCACTCAACGCGGTACTCGCCGCCGACATGCACATCGGTGAGACGGTCGCCGTCTTCGGCCAGGGTGTGCTCGGCCTGATCGCCACACAGCTCGCCGTCCGCAGCGGCGCCGAGGTCGTCGCCGTCGACGGTATCGCCGCCCGGCGCGAGCAGGCCCGCACGTCCGGCGCGGGGCTCTGTCTCGATCCCGCGGCCGACGACGTGGGCGCCCGCATCAAGGAGATCACCAACGGCCGCGGCGCCGACGTATGCATCGAGATCAGCGGCTCCTATCGCGCCCTGCACGAGGCGATGCGGAGCTGCGCGGCCGGTGGGCGGGTGGTCGCGGCGGGCTTCTACCAGGGCGACGGACTTGGCCTGCGCCTCGGGGAGGAGTTCCACCACAACCGGGTGCAGCTCGTGTCGTCCCAGATCTCCTCCGCGCCACAGGGCATCGCGCAACGCTGGAGCCCGGAGCGGATGCATCGCACCGTGATCGACCTGATCGCCGCGCGCGAGCTTGACGTGCTGCCCCTGGTCAGCCACGTCGTTCCGGTGCTCCGCGCCCCTGACGCCTACTCGCTGCTGGACGACGACCCGGCCGCGGCACTGCAGCTCGTACTCGACTTCCGCGCCGGAGGCGTGCGGAGTGTCGGTACCCGCCACCTCGACGCCGTCCGCAGCATCGCCGACCCGCCCAGCATCGACACCCTCCGGAGCGTCTCGTGAAACTCACCTGCCAGGAGCAGCTGCTACCCGGCGACACCCTGCAGGAGAAGTGGGATGTCGCCCTCCGCTTCGGCTACGAGGGAATCGAGCTGCGCGGCCAGGGCGGGCACCGGATCCGCGAGCGGCTGCCGGAGCTGCGCCGGGCTCGTCGCGACGGTGTGGTGCTGAACACCGTGTGTGTGGACATGCTGCACTTCATCGGCGACTTCGATGCCAAGCTGCGTCGCGATGCCGTGGCCAACATGCGCACGCAGCTGTCGGTGATCGCGGAGATCGGCGGCGCGGCCGCGATGACGCCGGCCGCCTACGGGATGTTCTCCCGGCGCCTGCCGCCGTTCACGCCCCTGCGAAACGAGGCGGGGGACCGGGCCGTGCTGCTCGACGGGCTCGGCGAGCTGGGCCGGCACGCGCAGCGGGAGGGAGTGCGGATCCTGCTGGAGCCGCTCAACCGCTACGAGGACCACATGGTCAACCGGCTCGAGCAGGCCGTGGAGCTCGCCGTCGCGACCGGGCTGGACGCGGTCGGCGTGGTCGCGGACTCCTACCACATGAACATCGAGGAGTCGCATCCTCCGACGGCGCTGCTGGCCGCGGTCGGCCGGCTGGCGCACGTCCAGGTCTCGGATTCGAACCGGCTCGAACCCGGCGCGGGACACCTCAACTGGCAGGCGTTCCTCGGGGCCCTCGCCGACATGGGCTACGAGGGCGACCTGGCGGTCGAGTGCCGGCTCTCCGGGCCTGCCGAGCAGGTACTGCCCAAGGCGGCCGCCACACTGCGGGCGGCGGGCGGCGTACGTGCCTGACGGGGACGCCACCCTGCGGCGCGAGGCGATCGACGTACTGCTCGGCAACTGGGAGGACGACGACCGCGAGGGTGGGTACACGGTGCCCTCCCGGCGGCTCTACCCGCACCAGTGGAGTTGGGACTCCGCCTTCACCGCCATCGGCTGGGCGCGGGTCGCGCCCGAGCGGGCCCGTCATGAGCTGGAGTCGCTGCTGGACTCCCAGTGGGCCGACGGCCGGGTACCGCAGATCGTGTTCAACCCGAGCGTGGCGCGGGACGCGTACTTCCCCGGACCCGACTTCTGGTGCTCGCGCGAGGCGCCCGGCGCCCCCGAGCGGGAGACGTCGGGACTGGTGCAGCCGCCCCTGCACGCAGTGGCGGCGTGGGCCGTCCACTGTGCCGAACCCGGGCTCGGGCTCCCGTTCCTGCGGCGGGTCTACCCGCGACTCCGGGCCCAGCACGACTACCTGCTGCGCGAGCGCAGCGACGGGGCAGGCCTCGCGGTCATCGTGCACCCCTGGGAATCGGGCCTGGACAACTCGCCTGCATGGGATGCCGAGCTGGCCCGGGTGCCGGTGCCGTCGGGTGGCCTGCCGGGTGGTCACCGCCGACGCGACCTCGACCACGTCGCCGCCGCCGAGCGCCCCACCGTCGACGACTACGCCCGCTACATCGCCATCGCACAGGCCTACCGCGACCACGGCTACCGCGACGCAGTCGCGCTGCCGGCCCTGCCGTTCGTCGTCGTGGACCCGCTGTTCAACGCCCTGCTTGCATGGGCGGAGGAAGCGCTCGCGAAGATCGCCGACGTGCTCGGCGAGCCGTCCGAGCCGCACCTGCACCGCGCCGCGCAGGTGCGCGACGCGCTGCTGTCCCGCAGCTACGACCCGGCGGCAGGGCACTTCTTCGCGCTCGGACGCGACGGCGAGCGGGTCGTCGAGCACACCGTGGCCGGCCTCGTGCCGCTGGTCCTGGACCTCCCGGACGAGGTTGCCGACGCGCTTGTCCGCGGGGTCACCGGGCCGCGCTTCGCGCTGTCCGACCGGGTTCCGCTGCCCAGCTACGACCGCACCTCCGCGAGGTTCGACCGCACCCGCTACTGGCGTGGACCGGCCTGGGTGAACACGAGCTGGCTCGTGCTGCAGGGCCTCGAGCGCCACGGCCGCCACACGGAGGCGGCCACCCTGCGGGCAGCCCTGCTCGCGACCGTTCGCAGGGCAGCGTTCCGGGAGTACTTCGACCCCGTCAGCGGCCTCGGGCGCGGTTCCGCCGACTTCAGCTGGTCCGCCGCCCTGAGCCTGGACCTGCTGGTGGGCGAGCCCACTCCGCTACCACTCGCGACCGTCCCCGGCTGAGCGCCCACGGGTGGCGGTGCACCCCGGACGACGGGTGCGCAACGCGTTGCGGGAATCGACGCGGCGATCATGACCGATCATGGTGCCCACCGTGAAACCTGCCGCCATCCTCGCCCGGCTCAGTGGGGTTCTCCGGCCGCAGCAGACGCCGGTCCTTTCGACAGGGCGTATGTGCTCGGCGGAAGTATCGCCGGGCCGCTCGCCGCACGGGTCCTCGGTTCCGTCGCGTACGCGAGCGGTGGGCAGTCCGGGAGTGCTCCGCGGCCCGCAGCTGCACACCCTCCTCCCGGGCGGACGTGCCCAGACCGAGCGCTGGTTCCCTGGCCTGACCCGAGAGGCTCAGAACTCCGGCGCGGTCCTGGTCGCTCCCCACGAGCCGCTCGTCCCGACTCGCTCGCCACCCCACGCGTCGTGCGGCGGGGCCGTTGTCGCCAACCGCCGTGCCGCTTGACCGGTGACACCGACCCACCGGGCGTGACAACGACGGTCGCACCTGACCAGTAGCGTGGAGGTCGTTATGAGCGCCACTCTCCAGGCCACTGAACTCGCCGCAGGCCACGGCGCCCGGGTCCTGTTCTCCGGCCTCGATCTCGTCGTTGCTCCGGGCGACGTGGTCGGGCTGGTCGGAGCGAACGGCGCAGGCAAGTCCACGCTGCTGCGCCTGCTGGCCGGGGAGATCGACCCCGAGCAGGGCAAGATCGTCATCAGCCCGCCGGACGCGACGATCGGGCACCTTCCGCAGGAGCCCGAGCGCAGGTCCGGCGAGACGGTGGCCGTGTTCCTCGCCCGCCGCACGGGCGTGGCCGCGGCCCAGGCGGCGATGGACAGCGCCGCGGAGGCGCTCGGCACCGGCGAGCCGGGTGCCGACGACGCCTATGCGGGCGCCCTGGACCGCTGGCTCGCCCTAGGTGGCGCCGACCTGGAGGAGCGGGCTGGCGAGATCGCCGCCGACGTCGGGCTGGCTGTCGACCTCGGGACCGCGATGTCGGCGCTCTCCGGAGGGCAGGCCGCCCGCGCCGGGCTCGCCGCCCTCCTGCTCTCGCGCTACGACGTGCTCCTGCTCGACGAGCCGACCAACGACCTCGACCTCGACGGGCTGGAGCGCCTGGAGCGGTTCGTGACCGGCCTGCGCAGTCCCGCGGTGATCGTCAGCCACGACAGGGAGTTCCTCGCCCGCACGGTGAACCGCGTCGTCGAGCTCGACCTCGCTCAGCAGCAGGTCGGCGTCTACGACGGCGGGTACGACAGCTACCTCGCCGAGCGCGAGGTGGCGCGCCGACACGCCCGCGAGGCCCACGAGGAGTACGACGACAAGCTGGGCGGGCTCAAGGACCGCGCGCAGATGCAGCGCAACTGGATGGCGCAGGGGGTGCGCAACGCCCGGCGCAAGGCCACCGACAACGACAAGATCAGCCGCAAGACGCGCACCGAGGCGAGTGAGAAGCAGGCGGCGAAGGCCCGCCAGACGCAGCGGATGATCGAGCGGCTCGAGGTGGTCGAGGAGCCGCGCAAGGAGTGGGAGCTGCGGATGACGATCGCCGCAGCGCCCCGCTCCGGCACGGTGGTCGCCTCGATGAGCGGTGGCGTGGTGCGGCGCGGGGCGTTCACGCTCGGCCCGGTCGACGCGCGGGTGGACTGGGCGGACCGCATCGTGATCACCGGGGCGAACGGGTCGGGCAAGACGACCCTTCTCGGCGCGCTGCTCGGCCGCATTCCCCTCGATGCCGGCACCGCCGGGCTCGGCTCGGGAGTCCGGGTCGGGGAGATCGACCAGGCCCGTGGGCTCTTCCTCGGACCGGAGCCGCTCGCGCGCGCGTTCGGTGACGCGGTGCCGGACTGGGCCGAGTCGGACGTGCGCACGCTCCTGGCCAAGTTCGGGCTGACCGGCGACCACGCCCCGCGGCCCGCGGCGTCGCTCTCACCCGGCGAGCGCACGCGCGCGGCCCTCGCCCTCCTGCAGGCCCGCGAAGTCAACCTGCTGGTGCTCGACGAGCCCACCAACCACCTCGATCTGCCGGCGATCGAGCAGCTCGAACAGGCGCTCGACTCGTTCCCCGGCACCGTGCTGCTCGTCACCCACGACCGCCGGATGCTCGACGTCGTACGCACCACCCGGCACTGGTCTGTGACGAACGGGCAGCTGGCGGACTCGTAGTCGTCAGCCGATCAGCTGGGACGCGTCGGCGGCGACACGGTGCGAGCCGGATCACGCTCGACCAGGTCACCCAGTGCCTCGTCGATGCGCTTCATGACGTCGGCATCCAGCGTCACGCCGGAGGCACCGACGTTATCCGCGACCTGCTCGGGACGGCTCGCCCCGATGATCGCCGCAGCCACGTTGTTGTTCTGCAGCACCCAGGCCACCGCGAGCTGGGCCATCGACAGGCCCAGGTCCGACGCGATCGGCTGCAGCTCCTGCACTCGGGTGAGGGTCTCGTCGTTCAGGAAGCGCTTGATCATGTCGGCGCCCCCCTTCTCGTCGGTGGCCCTCGAGCCTGCGGGCGGCTCGGCGCCCGGCTTGTACTTGCCCGTGAGCACGCCCTGCGCGATCGGCGAGAACACGATCTGGCTGATACCCAGCTCGGCCGACGTCGGGATGACCTGATCCTCGATGACCCGCCACAGCATCGAGTACTGCGGCTGGTTGGACACGATCCGGAAGCCGAGGTCCTTGGCGATGGCGTGGCCCGCCCGCAGCTGCGGCGCCGTCCACTCGCTGTCGCCGATGTAGAGCGCCTTGCCTGCGCGCACGACGTCGGCGAAGGCCTGCTTCGTCTCCTCGAGCGGCGTCTCGGAGTCGTAGCGGTGCGCCTGGT
>JAODNO010000106.1 GCA_025465235.1 Pseudonocardia sp. | reverse complement strand
GCGCCAAGCTTGCCCACGGCCACCTGCGTCTCGACCGCGCCGCGGTGGTTGCGGCACAGCAGCCCGACGCGCACGCCCGGCCCGACGCCCGCAGCGACCAGGCCCCGCGCCATCGCGTCCGTGCGTTGGTGCAGCTCGGCGTAGGTGACGGCACCGTCGTCGTCGACGATCGCCGTGCGGTCGGGATGGCGCGCTGCGCCCACGACATAGCCGGCCGCGATGGTGAACCCGTAGCGCAGCAGGCCCACGCCGATCCCGAGGAGCCGGTCCGGGCGCTCCACGCGGACCACCCCGGAGCGCGTGAGCGCCACGACCGCCCGGGCGGACCCGACCGCTTGCTCAGCACCCGACCGGACGGTTCCGAGCACCTGCGTGAGCGCATCGATCACACAGACCAGTCTCGCAGCGGCTGGGTCTGCTTCGCAGTCCGGAGTATGACGTGCTGCGCCGCCCGTGGTGGGTCGCATGTGGCGTTCGCGAGCACCTGGCTCCCGGTGTGATCACCCCGATCCGCACCCAGGCGCCCTTGTGGAGGACCTGGTGTACGCGCCGCGACGATCTTGGCCGGATGATCAGGTGCGGGCCCGCGTCAGGTCGTAGACCGTCTGGCCGCCGACCGTGGTATGGGTGAAGTTGTCCTCCACCCATGTCGAGATCGAGGATCCCGCGCGACCGCCCTCGAACCGGTCCGCCAGGAAGTAGTGCACCTCGCCCGCGCGGACGTAGCTCTGGAACTGCTCCAGGCTGGGAGCGGGGTCGAAGCTGGTGAACCCGCCGATCGCCATCACCGTGGTTCCGCTGGACAGGGCGAGCTGCGCGCTGCCCGAGGCCCCCACCGTGGCTGCGGACCACTTCGTGCCCGCCTGCTGGAGGAGGGCGACGAGCTCGGGATCGATGTTCTGCTGGGGGCCCCCGAGCATGGCGGCGACCCCCAGGGGGAGGCCATGGGGGTCTCTGCGGAGCTTGTCGAGGAAGGCCTTCGTGGCATCGGTCGGCGGACCCGCCGCCGGGATGCTGCCGGTGTGCGGGGTCGCCGCCGTCTCCACGGCGAAGGCGGCGGGCGCGGCGAAGCCCATGAGGGCCACCACGAGCGCGGTGACGGCCCCCCACCGCCGTCCGGCGGGCCGCAACAGCAACGCGAGCACGGCGAGCGCACCGACACCGATCACGACCCACCGCAGCCAGGGCAGGAACTCCGGGGACCGGCCGAGCAGCACGGCCGCCCACGCCGCCGTCCCGGCCACCACCAGCGCGAGTGCGACCCGGCCCGGCCACCGCTCCCGGTGGCGCCACAGCTCGTGTCCGCCGACGCCGACGAGCGCGGCGATCCCGGGAGCCAGCGCGATCGTGTAGTAGGAGTGGAAGATCCCTTCGGCGAGGCTGAAGACCACTGCGGTCACGATCGTCCAGGTGCCCCACAGCAGGAGGGAGGCCCGGGTGCGGTCGATGCGGGGGGCGCGCCACGTGAGCCCGAGCCCGATCACCAGCAGCGCCAATGCTGCCGGCAGCAGCCACGACACCTGTGCGCCCACGTCGGCGCCGAACATGCGCGTGAGCCCAGCCGGTCCGCCGAAGCCGCCTCCGCCGTGGCCGCCCATCCTGGGATCCCCGGAACCGCCGAAGATCCGACCGAGCCCGTTGTAACCGAACGCGAGCTCGAGCACGCTGTTGGTCTGCGAGCCGCCGATGTACGGGCGGTCGGGCGCGGGCCACAGCTCGACGGTCGCCACCCACCAACCGGCCGCGACGACCAGGGCGACCCCCGCTCCGAGGAGCTGGCGGATCCGCCGCCAGAACCCGGTCGGTGCCGCCACGAGATAGGCGAGCGCGAGCGCGGGAACCACGATGAGGGCCTGTCCCATCTTGGCCAGGAACGCGAGCCCGAGCAGCGCGCCCGCGAGCAGCAACCAGCCGGTGGCGGCGGCCTCCGTTGCACGGACGGTGGCGTACGCCGCGGCCACCATCAGCAGCACGAGCAGCGCGTCGGGGTTGTTGAACCGGAACATCAGCACCGCGACGGGCGTCAGCGCCATCGCGGCGCCGGCGAGCAGCGCGGCGCGTGGTCCGGACACCCGTCGCACCGCGGCGTACATCAGCGCGACCGTGGCGACGCCCATCAACGCCTCCGGCACGAGCATGCTCCAGGAGGAGAACCCGAAGATCCGCGCCGAGAGCGCCATCAGCCAGAGCGACGCAGGCGGCTTGTCGACGGTGATGATGTTGCCCGCGTCGAACGAGCCGAAGAGGAACGCCTCCCAGCTGCGCGTCATCGACTCCACGGCCGCGGCGTAGTAGCTGTTGGCGTAGCCGGACGCGCCGAGGTCCCACAGGTACAGCACCGCGGTAGCGGCTAGGAGCGCCGCCAGCGCGAGCTGCTCGTACCCCCTCCGGGGCGGCGGTGCGACCGGGGCCGGGGCCGGGCCGGGTGGGGCGAGCGTGGCGGTCACGGCTGGACCTCGTGGACGGCGATCGTGATCCGGAACCGGCACGGGGACTGCTCGACGATGTCGAGCACGCCGAGGGGCGGTTGTCCGGCGGCGGCGGGATGCAGCGCGGTGTCGACGCTCATTGCATCGAACGTCTATGGACGCGCTGTCCGAACCTTGTGCGGATGATGTGAACGGGCTGTGCGTCCGACTGACCCGAGGTGACGATCGTCATTCCGCTCAGCGCAGCTGCGCCCGGGGCGGCGCCGGCCCCATTTCCGGGGAAACCGGAGGGTCGAGGTGGAGCGCGCGCGGCGGCATCCGCGCGGGTGGAATGCTCGGGAGGTGGACGGTGAACGCGGTCCGTCCCGGGGCGCTCGCCACCCTCACCGACCCGCCGTGCGCGGCCACGACGGCATCGACGATGGCGAGCCCCAGCCCGGTGCTGCCGTTCGCCCGTGATCTCGAGGTGGAGCCGCGCGCGAACCGTTCGAACACGTGGGGCAGCAACTCGGGCGCGATGCCGGGCCCGTCGTCCACCACGTCCATCCGGGCGCCCATGGGTTCCACGGCGAGGGCGACGGTCACCGCGGTGCCCTTCGGGGTGTGGGCACGGGCGTTGGCCAGCAGGTTGGCCAGCACCTGGGCGAGTCGTGACGTGTCCCCGGGTACTGTCACCGGCTCCTCCGGCAGCGCGAGCTGCCAGCGGTGGCCGGGGCCGGCGGCGTGCGCGTCGCTCACCGCATCCACGACGAGCCGGGTCAGGTCGACCTCGGCGCGCTCCAGCGGGCGGCCCGCGTCGAGCCGCGCGAGCAGGAGGAGGTCCTCGACGAGCGTGGTCATCCGCTCGGACTGGGCGGAGATCCGCGCAAGGGCGTATGCGGCCTCGTCCGGCAGCTCCCCGCGCCTGCTCAGCTCGGCGTACCCGCGGATGGCGGCGAGCGGCGTGCGCAGTTCGTGGCTGGCGTCGGCGACGAACTGGCGTAACCGCGTCTCGCTGTCCTGGCGGGCCTCCAGCGCCGCGCCGACGTGGTCGAGCATGTGGTTGAGCGCCGCGCCGACCTGGCCCACCTCGGTGCGGGGATCAGCGGCTGGCACCCGCTCGACGAGCGAGACCTCACCCCGGTCCAGCGGCAGCGTGCTCACCCGCGCCGCAGTGGCCGCCACCCGTTCCAGTGGCCGCAGCTCGCGCCGCACCAGTGCGACGCCGGCGAGTCCGGCGCCCAGCAGCGTCATCCCGGCGACGATCAGCTCGGTCGTGACGAGCCGGGCGACTGTGTCATGCACGGGACGCTCGGTGAAACCGGTGACGAAGACCTCGCCGTTCCCGCCCGACACCGCCACGAGGCGGTAGAAGCCCAGGGGCCCGAGGTCGGCGCTCAGCGGCGGGCGATTCACAGCGATGGAGGTCAGATCGGGGTACTCCGACGGGGGTACGGGCTGAACTCCACCGTCGCGGGTGAACACCCACCCGGAGACGACGCTGCCGTTCCGGACCGTGGCGGTCAGGCTGTCGGGCGGACGTGGGCCCAGCCTGCCGCCCGCGTCGGGCGGCACGAGCGGATCCAACGGGCCGAGGCGGGTGAGCACCCTGCTCGACGCCCGCAGGTCACCGTCGAGCCTGCTGATCAGGAAGCCCCGCAGTGTGAGGGCCGTGACCAGCGCGACCACGGCCGACGCGACGGCGAGGAGCAGCAGGAGCATCGCGACGAGCCGTGTCCGCAGCGAGCGGCTCCTCACCCGCCGGCCGCCGGTTTGAGCACATAGCCGGCTCCGCGCACGGTGTGGATCATCGGCGCCCGCCCGGCGTCGATCTTCTTGCGCAGGTACGAGACGTACAGCTCGACGACGTTGGACTGGCCGCCGAAGTCGTAGTTCCACACCCGGTCCAGTATCTGCCCCTTGGACAGCACGCGCTTCGGGTTGCGCATGAGGTAACGCAGCAGCTCGAACTCCGTGGCCGTCAGCTCGAGGGGCGCGTCGCCCCGGCGCACCTCGTGGCTGTCCTCGTCCAGCACGAGGTCGCCGACGACCAGCTCGGAGCCCTGCCTCGCCGCCGCCATGCCGGACCGGCGCAGCAGTCCGCGCAGCCGGGCGACCAGCTCCTCCAGGCTGAAGGGCTTCGTGACGTAGTCGTCACCGCCCGCCGTGAGCCCGGCGATCCGGTCCTCCACGGCGTCCTTCGCCGTGAGGAACAGCACCGGTACGTCAGGGGTCTCCGCGCGCATCCGGCGTAGCACCTCGAGGCCGTCGAAGTCGGGGAGCATCACGTCGAGCACGACGGCGTCCGGCCGGAACTCCCGGGCCGCGCGGACGGCGGAGCTCCCGTCGGCGGCGGAGTGGACGTCCCAGCCCTCGTACCGCAGGGCCATCGAGAGCAGGTCCGACAGCGAAGCCTCGTCGTCGACGACCAGGATCCGGATCGCGCTCCCGTCGGCCCGCCGCAACGCCGTGGCCTGGTCCCTCATCGTCGACATGTTAGCCAGCCTCGCGTGCGCCACTGTGCCGTGGATGAGTGAATCCTGTGCGCCGGCTGTGGAACCGCAGCCCCTGCTGCGTCGTCCAAGTGCACATCCCACCGCACCCGAGGAGACGACGTGGACGCGTTCGAGGGCTGGCCCGCCGACGCCACGGCATTCCTGGCCGAGATCGCCGCCGACAACACCCGGGAGTTCTGGACTCAGCACCGGCACCGGCATGCCACCGCGGTGCACCCGCCGATGCGGGCGCTCGCCGCCGAGCTGGAGCCGGAATTCGGGCCGGTCCGGGTGCTGCGGCCGTTCGTCAACCTGCGGTTCCGGCCGGGCGCCCCGCCCTACCGCACCGACGCAGGGGGTGTGGCCAGCACGGCCGGGGGTTGCCCGCTCGCCGTCGTCCTGTCACCGGCGGGGCTGTCGGTGTCGGCCGGGCACCGGTCGTTCGACGGCGGGCAGCTCCGCCGCTACCGCGCCGCTGTCGACGCCCCGGTGGGTGCCGAGCTCGCCCAACTGCTCACCGAGCTGGACGGATACGCCCTCGAGCCCGGCCGTCCCCTCACCGGCAACCCGCGCGGGTTCCGCGCCGACCACCCGCGCATCGCGCTGCTGCGCCGCAGCGGTCTGCAGCTCATACGCTCGCGGCCGGCGGGGAGTGGCTCGCGACGCGCGAGCCCCTGAATTGGGTGCGCGTGGCGTGGCGGGCGGCCGGCCCTGTCGTCGCCTGGCTGGACCAGCACGTGGGTGCGGCCGAGCGGGTGCCCCGACGAGTACCGGGTCCCGGGGTCGCAGGTGATGGCACGGACACGATGAACTCGGTCATCGTCGAGTCGGCCGACCGGTAACGGAGGCCTCAGCGGGCGCGCCAGTAGCCCGTCGCGTAGACCTTGCGGCGGTCCAGCCCGCGGTCGTCGAGCAGGTGCTTGCGGAGGTCACGCACGCAGGCCGACTCGCCCGAGAGCCACGCCTGTCCGGCTCCTGCGGGCAGCTCGGCCGACCGCACCGCCTCGGTCAGCGGCACGCCCGGTTCCCGGCCGCCGCGGTGGACCCAGCCGATCGTCGCCGCTCCCGGCAGCTGCTGCTCCTCGTCGGCGTCGGCCACCTCGAGGAAGGCGAGCGCCGGTACGCCGGCGGGGAGGGCGTGGAGCACCGTGGCGACCGCGGGGAGCGCCGTCTCGTCGCCGATCACGATGTGGAAGTCCGCCGCCGGGTCCGGCTCGTACCGGCCGCCGGGCTCGGACACGCCCACCCAGGAGCCGGGGCAGGCACCCCGCGCCCACGCGGCCGCGGGTCCGTGCCCGTCGTGCAGCACGAAGTCGACGTCCAGCTCACCCGCGGCCGCGTCGAACCGCCTGACGGTGTACGTCCGGATCGCCGGGCGGGGCTCGCCCGCCGGCCATAGCGGCCCGCCGGACGTCGCCCGGGGCACCGCAGGCCGATCCTGCCCTGGCACGGGGAAGAACATCTTGATGCGACGGTCCGGTCCGTCGCCGCCGAAGCCGGCGAGCTCGTCGCCACCGAGCGTCACGCGGATCATCCGCGGGGTGATCCGCTCGCTGCGTCGCACCTGCAGCAGCCGGGGTGCCGTCGTCGTCATCGCGACGATTGTGCCGCTGCCCCGCCTGCGGCAGCGAGTCCCGTCCAGACGAGGTCCATCAGGTACTCCGTGGCCTGCTCACTGGTGACCGTCCGCTCGCGGCCCCGCCACAGCGCCAGCCGCTCGCACGCTCCGACGATCACCTGCGCCCAGCCGGCCAGCCGTTGCGGGTCGGCGTCGGGTGCCTGCGCGGCGAGCAGGGCGGCGATGAAGTCGGTCTGCTGGGCCCGGATGCCCTCCAGTGCCTCGCCCGCCACCGTCGACTCCGAGTACAGGAGCGTCCAGGCAGGCTCCCGTCGCTCCAGGTACTCGAAGAAGGCGAGCGTGCCGCGTCGCAGCATCTCCTCCGGCCCGTCCGCCGATGCCGCGGCCGTGGTGGTCACCTCGAGCAGCTCGGCGCGGGCGCGCGCGATGCACGCGAGCAGCAGCCCGTCCTTGGACCCGAAGTGGGCGTAGAGCACCGGCTTCGTCACGCCCACCCGCTCGGCCACGACGTCCATGGAGGCCGCCTGGTAGCCACGCTCGCCGAACACCGCCACGGCCGCGTCCAGGATCTGCCGCTCGCGCTCGGCGCGACTCACGCGCCTGCGGGGCGTCCTGGTGTCCATGCCGCCAACCTACCGCAGGTAACTCGAATCTACCGGCAGTAACCTACTCGTGGTAACTTCGTGGCGATGCCAACGGAGGGAACAGGATGAGCGAGCCGACCGCCGATCGCAGCGCCGACGTCGCGGATGCCGTTGTGGATATCGCCATCGTGGGCAGCGGCTTCGCCGGCCTCGGCGCCGCCGTCCGGCTCGCACAGGCGGGCCGCAACGACTTCGTCATCCTGGAGAAGGGCGAGAGCCTCGGCGGCACCTGGCGTGACAACACCTACCCGGGTTGCGCGTGCGACGTCCAGTCGCACCTGTACTCGTTCTCCTTCGCGCCCAACCCGAACTGGACCCGCCTGTTCGCGCAACAGCCCGAGATCCGCGCCTATCTCGAGGACATCGCCGACCGCTACGGCCTGCGCGCCCGCATCCGCTTCCGCTCCACGGTGGTCGCCGCGGAGTGGGGCGGCAGGCACTGGACCGTGCGGATGGCGGACGGAACGAGCATTACCGCCCGTGTACTGGTCTGGGGCACGGGAGCGCTGCACGAGCCGTCGATCCCCGACATCGCGGGGCTCGACGAGTTCGCCGGCACGGTGTTCCATTCCGCTCGCTGGAACCACGACCACGACCTGCAGGGCAAGCGCGTGGCCGTGCTCGGCACGGGCGCGAGCGCCATCCAGTTCGTGCCGGCGATCCAACCGGGTGTCGCCCGGCTCACCGTCTTCCAGCGCACCGCGCCGTGGGTGCTGCCCAAGCCGGACCGGGCGGTGTCGCCGCTGTGGCGGCGGATCTACCGGGCCGCGCCGGTCGTCCAGAAGCTGCAGCGGGCCCTGATCTACGCGCGCAACGAGAGCCTCCTGACCGGGTTCCGCAAGCCGCGCCGGATGGCGGTCGTCGAGAAGTTCGCGCGCGGCTACCTCGACCGCAAGTTCGCCGACCGTCCGGACCTCAAGGCCAAGCTCACCCCGGACTTCACCATCGGGTGCAAGCGCATCCTGCTGTCCAGCGACTACTACCCGGCCCTCAAGCAGCCCAACGTGGAGGTCGTCACGGAGAAGGTCGTGCGCGTCACGCCCACCGCCGTGGTCACCGCCGACGGCGTCGAGCGCGAGGTTGACACGATCATCCTCGGCACCGGCTTCAAGGTGGCCGACGGCCTCGGGCGCTCGGTGCGCATCACGGGCCGGGATGGGGTGGACCTTGCCGACGCCTGGCGGAGCGGCATGCAGGGGTTCCTGGGCACCACGGTCGCGGGGTTCCCCAACCTCGTCACGCTGACCGGTCCCAACACCGGCCTGGGTCACAGCTCGATGATCTACATGATCGAGTCGCAGACGAACTACCTGCTCGACGCATTGCGGCTGATCGACGAGAACGGTGCGGTCGCCATCGACACGCGCGGCGACCGCCAGGACGCCTTCAACGCCACCCTCCAGGGCGAGTTCGCCGGCTCGGTGTGGACGCAGGGCGGCTGCGCGAGTTGGTATCTCGACGAGCACGGCAGGAACCGCACTCTCTGGCCGAGCCACACCTTCACGTTCCGCCGCCGCACCCGGAAGGTCCGACCGGCCGACCACGAGCTGCTGGCCTGACTCCAGGTCCGGACGTTCGCCTAGGGTCGGATTGTGCCCGACCCAGCCGTCTACTCCATCCCCATGACCGCCCGGTTCCGCGGGATCACCACGCGCGAGGGGATGCTGCTGCAGGGGCCGGCAGGGTGGGGCGAGTTCTGCCCCTTCACCGAGTACGACGACCTCGAGTCGGCGCCGTGGCTGGCAGCGGCTGTCGAGGCGGCCGAGGAGGGCTGGCCGGAGCCCGTTCGCGACCGGGTTCCGGTGAACTGCATCGTCCCGGCGGTCGGGCCGGAGCGGGCGCAGGAGATCGTCCGGGCGTCCGGCTGCTCCACGGCGAAGGTCAAGGTCGCCGACGCGCCCGACTCGCTTCCGGCCGACCTGGAACGCGTGGCGGCGGTCCGCGACGCACTCGGCCAGGGCGGCTCTGTGCGGGTGGACGCCAACGCCCGCTGGGACGTCGAGGAGGCTGTCGCCGCGATCCGGGCGCTGGACCGTGCGGCGGGCGGACTGCAGTACGTCGAGCAGCCGTGCCGCACGATCGAGGAGCTCGCCGCGGTGCGCCGCCGGGTCGACGTACCGATCGCGGCCGACGAGTCGATCCGGCGTGCCGAGGACCCGCTCCGGGTGGCCGTTGCCGGTGCGGCCGACATCGCCGTGCTCAAGTGCGCCCCCCTGGGTGGGGTGCGGCGCGCACTCGCCGTCGCCGAGGCATGTGGCTTGCCGTGCGTGGTGTCGTCTGCGCTGCAGACCAGCGTCGGGCTGGCGGGAGAGCTCGCGCTGGCCGGCGCGCTGCCCGACCTGGACCTGGCGTGCGGGTTCGGCACCGGTGCGCTGCTCGCCGCCGACGTCGTCGCCGAACCGCTCCTGCCTCACGACGGATGGCTCCCCGTGCCGCGCCGCGCGCCCGAACCCGTGCTCCGCGACGCCGTGGCCGCCGGGCTCGAGCGGACCCGGTGGTGGACGGATCGGTTGGCGCGGGTGCTGGCGGGGGTGGGGTGACCGCTGTCCCGCGGCCTCAGCTCTCGCTCTCGGCCAGCACGCCGTCGAGGATCCTGCGGGAGTTCTGCAGCTGGGTGATCGTGCTGGTGAGCCCGCTCCCCATTGAGCCGCGCTGCCAGCTCGGGGCATACCGGCACCACGCGGTCGGTCTCCTCGCGAGCGCACGGCAGGATCTGGGCGATCACGGACGTCGTGAGGCCGGCAGCGAGCAGGCGGCGGATGCCCCGGACAAGGCTGGGCCGCCGCCGACTCTGACCAGGCCCTCGACCGGTTCCGCGCCGCGTTCACCCGCTGACACCAGCAACCCGCGCGATCCGGTCAACTCCGTTCGGGCGCTGGGCGTGCTCGGGCTGCAGGTGTGGCGAATCACGGGCCGCGTCGCATGGCTGCGTGTCGGCTGACCAACGGGCGGTGGTCTTCAATTCGGGCGGCTCGCCGGGCCACTCGCGGGTGGGATCGGGCGACTCGTGGGCGGGAAACGGGTGCCTCCCGGGGCGGGGGTCGGGACTCGCGTTGGCGGGGATCGGGCGACTCGCGGGCGGGAAATGGGCGACTCGCGGGGGTGGGGCGGGGGCTGGGGCAATAACGTCATCGGCGTGTCGGTGGTGGTGGTCGGAGCCGGGCTGGCGGGCCTCGCGTGCGCGGTGGAGCTGGCTGCTGCCGGGGTGCCGGTCCGGGTGTTGGAGCGCGCAGGGTCCGTCGGGGGTCGGATGGCCAGCGGCACGATCGAGGGTCGGCCCGTCGACATCGGCGCGGCCTACTTCACGGTGCGGGATGCGGAGTTCGCCGAGGTCGTCGCCCGCTGGCGGACCGCCGGCCTCGCGCGGCCGTGGACGTCCGAGCTCGCCGTCCTCGGCGACGGCAGCCGGGGCCGGTCGCCGGGACCCGTGCGATGGGCGGCGCCCCACGGACTGCGCAGCCTCGTCGCGGAACTGGCCGCCGGGCTGACCCTCGAGCTGCAACACGAGGTACGGCACGTGGGGCCCGGGCCGGTGGTGGACGGCGCCGGCGCGGATGTCGTCGTGCTCGCGATGCCCGACCCGCAGGCGCTGCGACTGGTCGAGCCGGCCTCCCCCGCAGTGGCCGAGCTGACCGGCCGCGACTGGCGGCCGGTCGTCACCGTTGTCGCGGGCTGGCGGTCGCGGGAGTGGCCCGAGATGAACGCCGCGTTCGTCAACGACCACCCGGTGCTGTCCCTGATCGCCGACGACGGCGACCGTCGCGGCGACGGCGCTCCGGTCCTGGTCGCCCACACCACCGCCGACGTCGCCCGCGCGCACGACGCCCAGCCGCGCGGTGCCGTGGAGCCGGTCCTCGGTGCTATCCGGGAGCTCCTCGACCTGCACACCCAGCCCGCCTGGACCCACGCCCACCGCTGGCGCTACGCCGCCCCCACCGCCGACCGCGACCGCCCGTTCCACCTGGGCGACGACGGCATCGCGCTCGCCGGCGACGGATGGGGCAGCGCCCGGGTCGAGACGGCGTGGCGGTCCGGGACGCTGCTGGGCCGGGCGGTGGCCGCGCGCCTCGGCGGTGGCCGCACTGAGTGATACGCCTCCGTCAGGCGCGGATCCGCCGGGAAGTTGACTAGCGTGCTGCCATGGCCGTACCCGCCGATGTGTCCGACCCCGCGGTGCCCGACCCCGCAGTAACCGACCCCGTGATCGCCGACCTGCTTGCGAAGCTCCCCGCCGACCGGGTGCTCCTCGATCCCGACGTGGTGGCCACGTTCCTGCACGACGAGGCCGAGTGGGCCGAGTTCGGGAGTGCGTCCGCCGTGGTCCGGCCGCGAAACACGGCCGAGGTCGCCGTGGTGGTCGCTGCGTGCGCCCGACATGCCCGCCCGCTCGTGACGCGCGGCGCCGGCACGGGCCTGTCCGGTGGCGCGAACGCCGTCGACGGGTGCGTGGTGCTGTCCACCGAGCGGATGCGGGAGATCGTCGAGATCAACGCGGCCGAGCGGCTCGCCGTGGTACAGCCCGGCGTCGTGAACGACGACCTGCGCGCCGCCGTCGCCGAACACGGCCTCTGGTACCCACCCGACCCGGCGAGCGCCCCCTGGTCGACGATCGGGGGGAACGTCGCCACCAACGCGGGCGGCCTGTGCTGCGTGAAGTACGGGGTCACGCGCGACTACGTGCTCGCGCTGGAGGTCGTCACGGCGGCGGGCGAGGTGGTGCGCGTGGGCAGGCGCACCGCCAAGGGCGTGGCCGGGTACGACCTGGTCGGGCTGATGGTCGGGTCGGAGGGCACTCTCGGGGTGATCACCGAGATCACGGTGCGGCTGCGCCCGCTGCGGACGAGCCCGCAACGCACGGTCGTCGGGTTCTTCGACAGCCTCGCTGCCGCGGGAGATGCCGTATCCCGTGTCACCGCACGGGGGCTGCAGCCCGCGGCGTTCGAGCTGATCGACCGGTTCTGCCTGCGCGCGGTCAACGAGTGGAAGAACGCCGGGCTCCCGGAGGATGCCGCCGCGCTGCTACTCGCGCAGACCGACCTGCCCGAGCCCGCGGGGCTGCAGGAAGCCGAGGCGATCCACGCCGAGTTCGTGGCGGCCGGGGCGAGCGACGCGATGCTGTCGACCGACCCGGTCGAGGCCGAAGCGCTGTTCGCCGCGCGACGGCTCGCTTACCCGGCGCTCGAGCAGCTCGGTCAGGCGATGCTCACCGAGGACGTCTGCCTGCCGCGGGGGATGCTTGCCGAGATGCTCGCCCGCATCGAGGAGATCGCGGCGCGCCACGACACCCTGATCGCGACCGTCGCGCATGCGGGCGACGGCAACCTGCACCCGCTGATGCTCACCCCGCACGGCGACGAGGCGGCGAAGGCGCGGGCGCAGGCGGCGTTCGAGGAGATCCTGGACGGCGCGCTCGAGCTCGGTGGCACCGTCACCGGTGAGCACGGTGTCGGGCTGCTGAAGCTGCCGGGGATGCGTCGCGAGCTCGGCCCGCAGGTCGTCGCGATGCAGCGGGCGATCAAAGCGGCCCTGGATCCGCAGGGGATCCTCAACCCGGGCAAGGTGGTCGGGTGAACCTCCTCCCCGCCCTCCTCGATCCGCAGGACCGCATTGCGCTGCGCTTCGGCGCCGATCAGTCGACGCACACCGAGCTGAGCTACGCACAGCTGGCCGGCGCCGCGGGTGCGCTGGCCGCGGCGCTGGCCGGCCGGCAGCGGGTCGCCGTCCACGCCACCCCCACCCTGCACACCGCGGTCGGCATCACCGCGGCGTTGCTGGCCGGCGTCACGGCGGTGCCACTGAACCCGAGGCTGGGGGAGCGGGAGCTCGGGCACGTCCTGGCCGACTCGGCGCCCGAGCTCGTCCTCGCTGCACCCGGCGTCGTCCTCCCCGGGCCGCTCGCGGCCCTTCCCCGTCTCGACATCGATCCGGCCAGCTCCGCAACCGTGCCGACCGAGGAGCCGCCCGCGAGCGCGCCCGCGCTGATCGTGTATACGTCCGGTACGACCGGTTCGCCCAAGGGCGCCGTACTCTCCCGCGGAGCCGTCGCGTCCAACCTGGACGCGCTGGCCGACGCCTGGGCGTGGACCGTGGACGACCTGCTGGTGCACGCGCTGCCGCTGTTCCACGTCCATGGTCTGGTGCTCGGGGTCATCGGGCCGCTTCGCCGGGGCGGGACACTGCACCACATCGGAGCGTTGGACGCACGGACCCTGGCCGGGAGCGGGGCGTCGATGGTCTTCGGCGTGCCGACGCAGTACCACCGGCTGGCCGACCAGCTCGAGACCGATCCGGACGCCGCCGCCGCGATCGGTCGTGCCCGGCTGCTGGTGTCGGGCTCCGCGGCGCTCACCGCCGTCGACCATGCCCGGCTGCACCGGGCCACCGGCCTCGCGGTCCGCGAGCGCTACGGGCTCACCGAGACGCTGATCCTCACCGCCGCCCGCGCGGAGGACGAGCCGGAGCCGGGAACGGTCGGGCGCCCGTTGCGGGGCACCGAGGTGCGGCTCACGCCGCTGGCGGGTGAGCAGGCCGACGGTCTCGGGGCGGTCGAGGTGCGCGGGCCCGGGCTGTTCGACGGGTACCTCAACCGACCCGACGCGACGGCAGCTGCGCATACGCCCGACGGCTGGTTCTGCACCGGTGACATCGGACGCTGGACGGCGAGTGGCGCGCTGGCGCTGGTCGGTCGCAGCGCCACCGACCTGATCAAGTCGGGCGGGTACAAGATCGGGGCGGGGGAGATCGAGAACGCGCTGCTCGAGCACGCAGGCGTGGCAGAGGTCGCGGTCGTCGGGGTGCCCGACGACGACCTGGGCGAGCGGATCGTCGCGTTCGTCGTGCCCACGGGTACCGCTCCTCCGGAGCGGGAGCTCGTCGACCACGTCGCCACGCTGCTCGCGCCGCACAAACGCCCTCGTGAGGTGCGGTTCACCGACGCCCTGCCCCGCAACGACATGGGCAAGGTGGTGAAGGCCCGGCTGCCACGCGACTGATCCTGCGCGCGTGACTTCAGCCGGACGATTGATCGGCGCGATTGACGGCGCCCGGGTTCGGGCAACCCGATCGGATGACGGACACGAGGACCCGCACCTGGAACCAGACCTACCGCGGACCTGCCGGAACGGGCGCGCCACGCCTTGCAGCGCTCCCCGGCGTCCATCGGGCCGACGTCAGGCCTCAGCAGGTGATCGAGATCGAACGCTACGACACCGACGACCATCGGCTGACGGCGGCGGGCATCACGCTCGCGCTGCACCGGGGAGCGGGCGAGCCGCCCCAGTGGCACCTCGACCTGCCGGACGGCGACGTGCCCGAACATCTGCGCGTCCCGCTCGCCGACGACGCCGGGCTCTCGCCCGCAGTCCCCGGCGAGCTCGACGCGCTCGTGCATGGGGCCGCACGTGAGCGCGGGGTCCGGCCGGTGGGCCGGATTCGCCGGGTGCGTACCGAGACCCGTCTGCTCGATGAGGACGACCGCCTGCTCGCGCTCGTCGTGCACGACGAGGTCACCCTCGCCACCCTGGGCCCCGCCACCGACGTGGAGGCCTGGACCGAGGTGGAGCTCCGTCGCGCCGCGGCGGACAACGCCCTCGTCGCGGGCCTGGAGGAGCGTTTCGCCGAGAGCGGGTTGCGTCCCGCTGCGCTCGCCGCCGAGGAGCAGCTGGAGCGGCTGCTGCGTCCCGCGCCCAAGGCCCGCCGCCTGCGCGCAGGCAAGCGCGGTTCCGCGGGCGCCGTGCTGATGGAGTACCTCGCCGCCCAGCTCGACCGGATGGCGGCCGAGGATCTGCGGGTCCGTCGCGACGAACCCGACGCCGTGCACCAGTTGAGGGTTGCGTCCCGCCGCTTCCGTAGCGCCCTGCAGGCATACCGCCCGCTGCTGGACCGCACCCGCACCGATCCGCTCGTGGACGGCCTCCGCGAGCTGGGCCGCGAGCTCGCGCCTGCCCGGGACGCCGAGGTGCTGCACGAGCGCATCTCGTCCGGGCTCGCCGGGCTCGCGCCCGAGCTCCTGCTCGGGCCCGTGCAGGCGCAGATGACCCGGCACTTCGCCCGGGAACAGGCCGAGGCCAGGGCAGCGGTGCTCGCCGTCCTGGACAGCGAACGACACATGGGGCTGCGGGCCGCGCTCGACGCGCTGGTGGAGCGGCCACCGCTGACGAAGCGCGCAGCCAGGCCCGCCCGCAAGGAGGTGCCCGCGCTCGTGGCCCGCACCGCTCGGAGGTTGGAGCGTGCTGTCCAGGTCGCCACCGACCCTGCGGTCCCCGATTCCCAGCGGGACGCCGCGGTGCACAGCGCCCGTAAGGCCGGCAAGCGCCTGCGGTATGCCACCGAGGTGGCCAAGCCGGCGGTGGGGAAGCAGGCGAAGAAGTTCGCGAAGGCGCTCAAGGGCTTCCAGTCTGCGCTCGGGGAGCACCAGGACACGGTGGTCGCGCGTGGTGCCCTGCGTGAGCTGGGTGCAATGGCGAACTCGGCGGGGGAGAACGGCTTCAGCTTCGGAGTGCTGTACGGCAAGGACGCCGCGCGCGCCGAGCAGATCGAGCGCGACCTGCCGGTGCTGTGGTCGGAGGCGTGGACGCGCCGCAACCGCCGCTGGCTCCGCTGACGGATCCGCGCCCCGCCCCACCAATCCCGCGAGTCGCCCCTTTCCCGCCCGCGAGTCGCCCGGTTCGGTCCCGCGAGTCGCCCGGTTCGGTTCCGCGAGTCGCGCGGTTCGGTTCCGCCGCCTGGAATCAGACGAGCGGGTCGCCCCCACGCGCGGCTGGACGGATTGCGGGTGGGATCTCACCGGTAGGTCCGTGCGACGATCGCCGCCGTGAGCGAACCCCGGGACGCCGTCGCTGATCTGCGACGGATTGCCTTCCTGCTGGAGCGGGCGCACGAGTCGACCTACCGCGTGCGCGCGTTCCGCACGGCGGCCGCGACGCTCCGAAGGCGGGACGCCGACGAGATCGCCGGCCTGGTCCGGTCGGGTGAGCTGGTGCGGCTGAAGGGCGTCGGCGAGGTGACGGCGCGCTGCGTGGCCGAGTCGGTCGCCGGGGAGGAGCCTGTCTACCTGCGCAGGCTGGAGGCCACCGAGGGCACGCCGCTGGACGAGGCCGCCGAGGTGCTGCGGACGGCGATCCGCGGCGACTGTCACAGCCACACCGATGCCTCCGACGGAGGCTCCCCCCTGCGAGAGATGGTGCAGACGGCGCAGGAGCTGGGCCACGAGTACCTGGTGATCACCGATCACTCGCCACGGCTCACCGTGGCGAACGGGTTGTCGGCGGACCGTCTGCGCGCTCAGATCGAGCAGGTCTCCGACCTCAACGCCGAGTTGGGCGACAGCTTCCGCGTGCTCACGGGCATCGAGGTCGACATCAACGAGGACGGCTCGCTCGACCAGGACGAGGACCTGCTGGCCGAGCTGGACGTCGTCGTCGCGTCGGTGCACTCGAAGCTCCGGATGCCGCGGGCGGAGATGACCCAGCGGATGTTGACGGCCGTCGCGAACCCGCACGTCGGCGTGCTCGGGCACTGCACGGGCCGCATGGTCACGGGCAACCGTAAGCGGCCGGAGTCGCAGTTCGATGCCGACGAGGTGTTCGCCGCCTGTGCGGAGTACGGCGTGGCGGTCGAGGTGAACTCTCGTCCCGAACGGCTCGATCCGCCCAAGCGGCTGCTGCGGCTCGCCGTCGAGGGGGGTTGCTCGTTCACCATCGACACCGACGCACATGCCCCGGGCCAGCTCGACTGGCTCGGGAACGGCTGCGAGCGTGCGGCCGCATGTGGTGTGCCGGTGGAGCGGGTGCTCAACACCTGGACCGTCGAGCGGCTGCTCGCGCGTAGTCGATGAGCACGCGCGCAGGAGTACCGCGGCACTCCTATGGGGGTTCCCCACTCCGTCGCTGAACGTGATATCGGTGCACCGGCTCACCCCAGCCGCTCGATGTCCCCCCGGGGATCGGATTGCTCGGCGTCGGCAACGGTGCAGCTTGCGTCCCTGTAGCCCGATCCGGGACTCGCCCGAGCCCTACCCCACGCTGAGTCAGGTCGACGGCGGAGAGCCTCCGATAGTGGGGTACTCGACAGGGTGGTCGGCCTCGCGCTGTGCACGATCCGAAGCTGAAATGTCGCCGAGAGCTTTGGTGCTGGTGATGCAAGGGGTAACAGTGGTGCGATTGAGGTCTCGATATCTGCCCGCGGCGGTGGGGGCGTGCCTGCTGCTTGCTGTGGCCGGTCTGCCGGCCCTGGCGAGCCCCGCGCCTTCGGCGCAGGAGCAGGTGCCGGCCGCGGAAACGCCCAGCCTCATATCGTCTGCTGCCGCGGATCGTGCCCGCCAGACCGACCCCGACCCCACCGACCCCGGAGCGGACAGCGCCGTACCGGCAGACGACCAGCAGGCGGACGGCAAGGACTCCGGGGCCGGTTCGGGCGACGCTCGTGCTGCCGGGGAGCCGGGCGACTCCAACGGTGGGAACTCTGCCAACACTGTGAACCCCGCCGATTCTCCCGGCCCCGCCGAGCCCGCTGACGCTGCGGGCCCCGCCGACTCCGCTAGAACTGCTAGTGCGGCTGGCGATGTGAACCAGGGTGGCCCGGCGAGCCCCGGTGGCCCGGCGAGCCTGGGTGACTCGGGGAGTCCGGCTGGCTCGGTGAGTTCGGGTGGTCCGGTGAGTTCGGGTGGTCCGGCGAGCCCGGCTGGTCCGGGGGGTCCGGCTGGTTCGGGGGGCGCGGCTGGTCCTGCGAACCCGGCTGGGCCGCCGAGCGCCGCCGATCCGGCGAACCCGCCTGACCCTACCGACCCCGCCGATCCTGCCGGCCCGGCCGACGCCGGGAACTCAGCCGCGGGGGTGTCGGCCACTACGCAGGGGCCCGCCGACCCCGAGGAGCGGTCGGCGGCCGCCGGACCGGCGGCCGGCGAGCAGCCGGGGAATGCCGCCGTGCCGGCGGACTCGTCCGAATGCGCCACGACGGCCGCGGAGAGGTACGGGTGGGGCCAGCCCACCCGCCGCTCCGACTTCCAGGACGGGCTCCCGTCCGACTGGCACCCCTACGGCCCCGAACCCGGCCACGCCCGGAGGGGCACCCGCACTCCCGAGGCGATCAGCGTGGCGAACGGGGTCGCCACCATCACCGCGACGCCGGACGGCACGACCGGCGCGATGAGCTGGCACCCCGGGCAGCGGTACGGCCGGTGGGAGGCCTGCGTCCGCGCGGACGAGGGCCAGGGCGGTATCAACGCGCTGCTGCTCCTGTGGCCGGTGGCGGAGGACTTCCCGGTGGGCGGCGAGATCGACTGGATGGAGATCATGTCGGATGATCGGCAGGAGACCAACATCTTCCTGCACTATGGCGAGAGCAATGATCAGATTACCGGCTCGGTGCAGCACGACTCCACCCAGTGGTCGGCCTATGCCCTGGAGTGGACACCGGAGAAGATGACCGCGTACGTCAACGGGGAGGAGTGGTACTCCACCACGGAGACCGACAAGTTTCCGCCCCGCCCGATGAACATGACCATGCAGTTGGACTACTTCGGGGGGGCGGGCGGCGGGACCGCGATGCACATGGACTGGGCTCAGCAGTGGGCGCTGCCCGAGAGCGAGCCCGCCGAACTGTCCCTGGCGCCCGGCGACCCGGCGACGGGGCAGCCGGATGAGTACCCGGAGCGCGCTCCCCGCGCGCTCGACGGGTCGGGCGCCACCGAGTAGGTCGGGGACCCACGAGCCGTGGGCGGCGGGGGACGAAAGGATCTGGGGCCGTCACCCGCCGCCCACGAACCACACGTGTCGACGTACGCCGAGTTCAGGCCCTGCGGGCCAGCAGGTCGTCGGTCGTGGGCGGGTCGGCGCCGCGCCGTGAACAGGTGATGGCCGCCGCCGTGACGGCCTCGTCGAGCAGGCCGTCGAGCGCGTGGACGTCGATCGCCTTCAGATCGGGGCGGGCGGCCGCGCCCAGCAGGCCACGCCGGTGCAGCCCGGCCAGAAGTGCGGCGGAGAACGTGTCGCCGGCCCCCACCGTGTCGACCACCGGGACCGGGATGCCCGCACGCCGGGATCGCACGCCGGCGGCGGTGCCGGCCAGTGCGCCGTCGGCGCCGAGGGTGACGGCGATGACGGCGGGTCCACGTCCGAGCCAGTCCTCCAGCACGGCCTCCGGCGTCGAGCCGGGAACGAGCCATTCGAGGTCCTCGGAGCTCACCTTCACCACGTCGGCCACCGCGAGCAGCTCGTGCGCCCCGGCGAGGACATCGCGCGGATCGCCCATGAGGAACGGGCGGCAGTTGGGGTCGTAGCTGATCGTGGCGGTGGCGGCGGCGTTGGTGATCAGCTCGCGGAGCACGACGGCACCGGGCGGGGTGGTCAGCGCGAGCGAACCGGAGTGCAGCGCGACGACGGGCCCGTCGAGCGCGCGGGTCAGCTCGTCGGGCGTCCATTGCCAGTCGGCCGTACCGGCGATCCGGAAGTCGTAGCTCGGACCACCGTCGGCGTCGACGGCCACCATCGCCATCGACGTCTGCTGCCGAGCGCGCACGGCGTGGTCGAGATCCACCCCGTTGACGGTGAGGTGTTCGCGGATGCGACGGCCGAGCATGTCGTCGGCGATGCGTGCGAGCAGCCGTGCCGGCACACCCAGCCGGGACAGTGCAACGGCGACGTTGGCCGGGCTACCGCCGGGCGCCATCTCGAAGTAGCCGCCTACGGGGGCCGGGACGAGGTCGACGAGCGCCTCGCCCGCCACGGCGACGATGCCGGTCTCGATCGGTGGACTGATGACCGCTCCCCTCTCCGGGACGGACCCAGCGCCCGCCGCGCGTCATGCTGGCGGGTGGAGGTGTGTCCGCGCCACTCCCTGCTTCGACCCCGATGAACCTCCGCCAAGGAGCGCCCCGGTGGTCGAGACCCGGACGACGAGCTCGGGGCGCAGCTGCTCCGACTCCACCTGCTCACCCCGCAGCAGCCGAACCAGCAGTTCGATCCCGCGGCGGCCCATCTCGTGCATCGGCGAGCGCACGGTGGTCAACGGCACCGGCAGCTCGGCCGCCAGCGGAGTGTCGTTGAAACCCGCCACGGCGATGTCCGTGCCTGCATGCAGGCCGTGGTCGCGGAGCGCTCCGAGAACACCGATCGCTGCGAAGTCGTTCACGGCGAAGATCGCGCTCGGCGGTCGGCCGTCGGCCAGCAGCTGCTCCGCCGCTGCACGGCCGCCGGTCGCGTCGAAGGGCGACCGCACGATCCGTCGTGGGGGGATCTCGATCCCGGCCTCGGCGTAGGCGGAGACGAAACCCTCGGTGCGGTCGATTCCGGTACTCGCGTAGGGCTCACCCGCCACCACCGCGACGTCCCGGTGTCCGAGCTCAAGCAGGTGCTCGCCGAGCAGACGTCCGCCGAGGTGGTCGTTGCAGGTCACCGACGGAAGGTCGCCTGCCCGCCGGTTCACCAGAACGAACGGCACGCCGCGCGCCGCGACCTCGCCGAGGAACCGGGCGTCGACGTAGGCATCGCCGAAGATCATCCCATCGACGCGGCGGGCGAGCACCATGTCCGTGCGGATGCGCTGGATCTCGGGGAGATCCCGGGTGTTGGCCACGAAGGTGGACAGATCGTGCTCTGCCGCGGCCTCCTCGATGCCCTCGTAGATCATCGCCAGGACGATGTCCGACAGTCGCGGAACGAGCACGCCGATCAGGTTGCTGCGGCGCGTACGGAGGCTCGCGGCGTGCGGGTTGGGCCGGTAGTCGAGCTCTGTGGCGAGCCGTCGGATCCGTTCGACGGTGGCCGGGGAAGCGGCTCGGCCGCTTTCGTCCGACGTGCCGTGCAAAGCGCGGGAAACCGTCGACACATGCAGCCCGAGCTGGTCGGCGAGCATCCGCAGGGTGACCGCGGACGTTCCGTTCGCGCACACAGGTCGCTCCATTTTTCGTAACCGCGGTTTTCGTAACCGTAACAATCCGTTGCATTGACATCGTCCCGCCCGGGCTGGAACGTTACCCGAACGTTTGGGTCGCTAACAGCCCCCTGCGGATGCCATTTCTGACGAAAGGTCCGGTTCGTGCCAAAAGAAATCTTCGTATCGATCGGCGTCGATGTCGACGCGGTCGCCGGCTGGCTCGGCTCCTACGGCGGAGAGGACTCGCCGTGTGACATCTCCCGCGGGCTGTTCGCGGGGGAGGTGGGCGTGCCCCGGTTGCTGCGGCTGTTCGAGCGCAAGAACCTGCGCACGACCTGGTTCGTCCCCGGGCACTCGCTGGAGACGTTCCCCGACCAGACCCGCATGATCGTCGACGCCGGGCACGAGGTGGGGGCGCACGGCTACTCGCACGAGAACCCGATCGCCATGACGCGGGACCAGGAGAGCGCGATCCTGGACCGCAGCATCGAGCTGATCGAGAAGCTCACCGGCAACCGCCCCACCGGCTATGTCGCGCCATGGTGGGAGTTCTCCCCTGTCACCAACGAGCTGCTGCTCGAGCGGGGTGTCAAGTACGACCACTCGTTGATGCACAACGACTTCTCCCCCTACTACGTGCGGGTGGGGGACAGCTGGACGAAGATCGACTACTCGAAGCCGGCCGAGGAGTGGATGAAGCCCCTCGTCCGCGGCGAGGAGAGCGGGCTCGTCGAGATCCCAGCGAACTGGTACCTCGACGACCTGCCTCCGATGATGTTCGTCAAGGCGAGCGCCAACAGCCACGGGTTCGTCAACCCGCGCCAGCTGGAGGAGATGTGGCGCGACCAGTTCGACTGGGTGTACCAGGAGATGGACTACGCGACCTTCACGATCACCATCCACCCCGACGTCTCCGGACGGCCGCAGACGCTGCTGATGCTGGACCGGCTGATCGAACACATCAACGGTCACGACGGAGTGCGCTGGGCCACATTCGACGAGATCGCCGACGACTTTCTGAGCCGTTTCCCGCGGTCCTGAGAGTCCAGTATTCCCGTTCCCGACCAATTCTGAAGAGGGCACCGCCATGTCCGCTGTACCCGAGACGGGCACCACTCCCGGGACGAACGCGTTTCGCCGAGTCGGGGTTCAAGCCACCCGGAAGGCGACCGTCATCGCCTTCTTCGCCTGGCTGTTCGCGGTCTTCGACTACATCATGTTCGGCACCCTGCTGCCGCAGATCGCGAGCAGTTTCGGCTGGACCGACGCCACGGCGTCGCTGGTCTCCACCCTCGTGTCGGTGGGCACAGCGATCATCGCCCTGGCCGTCGGGCCCATCGTCGACCGCATCGGGCGCCGCAAGGGGATGATCCTCACCGTCTCGGGCACGGCTGTGGCGTCGGCCCTCTCGGCGGCGACGCCGGGTGCCGGCTACCTCATCGGTGTGCGGTCGCTCGGCGGTCTCGGCCTGTCCGAGCAGGCCGTCAACGCCACCTACCTCAACGAGATCTACGCCGTCACCGACGACGAGGTGATCAAGAAGCGACGCGGGCTGGTCTACAGCCTCGTGCAGGGTGGCTGGCCGCTCGGCGTGCTCCTGGCCTCGGCGTGGGTCGCCGTCTTCCTGCCGTTGATCGGCTGGCGGGGCTGCTTCCTACTGGCGGTGTTCCCCGCGGTTCTCATCGCTCTGATGCGCCGCGGGCTGCGCGAGAGCCCGCAGTTCGAGCTCGAGCTGCAGCTGCGGGCGCTGCGCAAGGAAGGCAAGACCGCCGAGGCCACCGAGCTCGCGCGCTCGTACGGCGTCGACGAGCAGACTTCCGCCCCGCTGGCGGCGATCTTCCGCGGTCAGGCCCTTCGCAACACCGTGGTTCTTGGCTTCGCCTGGTTCATCAACTGGTTCGGCATCCAGGTGTTCAGCGTGCTGGGCACCACAGTGCTGACCGAGGGCAAGCACGTCAGCTTCACCAACTCGTTGCTGCTCCTCATCGTGATCAACGCCGTGGGCTACCTGGGCTACGTCGCGCACGGCTTCCTCGGCGACCGGCTGGGCCGCCGCAACGTGATCGCCTTCGGCTGGATCCTCTCCGGGGTGCTGTTCGCGCTGATGCTGACGGTGGCGACCAGCACGCTGAGCGTCGTGGTGCTGTACTCGCTCGGGATGTTCTTCCTGGTCGGCCCGTACGCGGCGTTGCTGTTCTACATGGGAGAGTGCTACGACACCCAGTGCCGGGCGACGGGCACCGGGTTCCTCAACGCGCTGTCCCAGCCGGGCGCGATCCTGGCCGGTGTGATCGTCACCTCGATGCTCGCGTCAGGTGTGGACTGGGGCCACGCCGCGCTCGTCGTCGGTGCGGTCGGCACGTTCGTCTCCGGGTTCGTCATGTTCGGGGCCCGCAAAGCAGCGGTGCTGCAAGGCTGACCGAAGGAGGAGTCATGTCCGAAGTCGCGATCATCACCGGGGCGGCGAGCGGGATCGGCCGGGCGCTGGCGGTGTCCTACGCGCAGGCGGGCGTGCGGACGGTGATCGGCACCTTCCCCGGCGACCCGCACGACCCCCAGGAGACCGCGAAGGCGGTGGCAGAGGCAGGCGGCGAGTGCGTGGTCCACGAGGTGGACGTGCGCGATCCGGCACAGGTCGACGCCTTCGCCCAACGTGCCGTCGACGAGTGGGGGCGGCTCGACATCGCGGTGGCCAACGCCGGGGTGCTGCGCTGGGCGGCGTTGCCGGACCTGAGCGACGCCGCATGGGACGACATGCTGTCCGTCGACCTCACCGGAGTGCTGCGCACGATGCGGTCGGCCGCCGCACGCATGGACGGCGGAGCGATGGTCGCCGTGTCTTCCATCGCGGGCGGCGTCTACGGCTGGGGCGAGCACGCGCACTACGCAGCCGCCAAAGCCGGTGTTCTCGGGCTCTGCCGGAGCCTGGCGGTCGAGCTCGCACCGCGCCGGATCCGGGTCAACACGGTGATCCCCGGGTACGTGGTCACTCCGCAGTCGCTCGACCCGGTGAACTCGCTCGGACCGGACGGCCTGGAACGCGCCGGCCGGGACATCCCGCTCGGCCGCCCGGGCCGGCCGGACGAGTTGGCGTCGGTGATCCGGTTCCTGACCTCGGAGCAGGCGTCGTACGTGACCGGGCAGACCATCATTGTCGACGGCGGGCTCACCGTCCGCATGCCCGCATGAGGAGGGTGCAGCGTGGCTGAGTTGCCCGGAGAACCGGTTCTGCACGGCCGGACGGCGCTGGTCGTCGGCGGTGGCAGCGGGATCGGCCGCGCGATCGCGCAGGCCTTCACCGCGGCCGGTGCCGACGTTGTGGTCGCCGACCGGAAGAACGCCAAGGTGTACATCGACGTCACCGACGAGGACGCGGTGCGTGCCGCCGTCGCGGAGGCGTCGAGCGTGCTGGGACGCATCGACGTCCTGGTCAACTCCGCCGGGATCCTCACCGAGTCGCGCCTCACGGAGATGGATCTCGCGACCTGGACGGAGACCATCGCCGTTGACCTCACGGGAGTCTTCCTGTGCTGCCGGCACGTTGTGCCCGGCATGGTGGAGCGGGGCTTCGGCCGGGTCATCAACATCGCGTCCCAGCTCGGCATCAAGGGCGGGCGCGACCTCGCGCACTACTCTGCGGCGAAGGCGGGTGTCATCGGGCTGACGAAGTCCCTCGCCCTCGAGGTGGCCGAGCACGGGGTGCTCGTCAACGCGATCGCGCCGGGGCCCATCGAGACGCCGATGGTGGAGGGCATCACCGAGGAGTGGAAGGCGGCGAAGCGGCGCGAACTCCCGCTCGGCCGCTTCGGGCGCCCCGAGGAGGTGGCGCCGACGGCGGTCCTGCTGGCGAGCGATCCCGGCGGCAACCTGTTCGTGGGCCAGACGCTCGGGCCCAACTCGGGGGACGTGATGCCCTAGATGTGCGGAGCGTGCGGCGAGCGGACCGCGTCGGACTGGGCGCGGCCGTGGTTCGCCGACTTCGCCGCGCGTGCCGCCGCGGTCACAGCGCTGCTGCGCCTCGTCACCCGGCCCGGCGTACGGGCCGCGGCGCGCAGCGGAGGCTGGCTGGTCAGCGGGCCGACCGGAGCAACGACGGTGTGCGGCGGGCTGAGCGCTCTCGTCGCCGCCGCTCGCCAGTGGGGGCCTGCCGTGCCGGAGTTCGCCCCGGGCGCGTCCGGCCGGCTCGCGATGCCGGAGCCGGACGGCCGCAGGGGCCTGCTCCTGCACGTCGATCCGGCAGCACCGCCAACGGTCCTGCGCACCGGCCTCCGCGAGGTGACGGTGCCCGACGACTCGTCCGCGCTGCGGCAGCTCGCCGCGGTATCCACCCCGCCGTGGTCACTGCGGTACTACCTGAGCGACGTGGTCGGGGTGGACGCCCCATGGGGCCGGCCCGGCAACGTGTTGACGGGCAACGCGGTCGACGTCGTGGTGTGGCTGGAGTGGGCGAGACAGGCCGGCGCGTTCTCCGACCGGTCGATCTCCGCCCGTTGCCCGCTGAGCGACGGGCAGGAACTCGACCTCGAGATCCGCGCAGGTCATGTCGTGCGCGCGAGATCGCTGGCCACCGGCTCGGTGAGCTGAGCCGGGACTCAGCCGCGGACGGCTCCGACCAGGTTGGACAGCACTCCGTCGTGGATCCGTTGCAGGCCCTTGGGCGCGAACGTCCGCTCGAAGAAGCCGCCGATTCCGCTCGCGCCGTTCCACGTGGTCTCCACCGACACGACGGAGCGGTCGGCGCCTGCAGGTGTGACCGTCCAAGTCGTGACCATGCTGGAGTTCGCGTCCCGCTCCACGATGCGGTCCTCGGCCGGGACGCTGACCTCGACCAACTGCTCGCGCACCCGGTTCTTCGTCGCCTGCAACGTCCAGTGCACCCGGCTGCCTGCACCGACCCCACCGGCCTCGACGCGGTAGTCGCCGTAGTGCTCCGTGAGGATGGTCGGTCGCACCGTCCGGTAGTCCGCCAGCGCTGTTCGGACCCGCTCCGCCGGTGCCTCGATGGTGCGCTGTGCCCGGGCCGTCACCTGTGCCATGGCCCCATCCTGCCCCGGCGCTCCCACGCGCTCCGATCGGGGCGTCACGGTTTCGTGGCCGCCTTCTTCCCGTCCGGCGTGACGGCGAACCACACGGTGCCGACGCCCTGGCCCGTGGTCGCGCCGGGCGTCTTGTCACCGGAGAAGCGGTAGACCGGCCACCCGTTGATCGTGAGCTGGCTCGCGCCGTCGGGTCGCTGGACCATGCCGATCATGGCCTGGTCCACGCCCTGCAGCGTGAGTTGACCTTCCGGATCGACGACGACCGGCGGCCACTTCACGGCGCAGTCGCCCGCGCACGTGACGGTCGGCGGCTTGGCCTTGTCCTGGTCGAAGCGGTAGAGCGTGAAGCCCTGCGTGTCCGTGACGATCGTGCCGATGTCGGGTGACACGCGCGCGGCCAGCGCGACGCCGCCCGTGGCCGTGCCGCCGGTGGCGGTACCGCCGCCGGAGGCGCCGGAGCCCGAGCTGGATCCGTAGCCGTCGCCCGGCGGCTGGGGCGGTGCCGACAGCGGGACGGGGGACGAGGTGTAGCCGTAACCGTCATCGCCGCCCGCAACGTTGCCGCAGGCGCTGAGTGCGAGGGTGACGATGGCGAGAGCGGCGATCGGAAGGATGCGGGGAAAGCGCACGGGGAGCTCCTCGATCGGGGGCCGGCTCGGGGCCGGCCGACTCCTGACACACGGGTGCCGGGAGGGGACGGTTCATCCGATTTCGGCGAACGGCCGTGAGCGCGATCAACGGGCGAGCGTCTGCTCCACGGGCCGCTCGTCCAGCGCTGTGCCCGAGAACTGCTTGCCCACCTCGACCGCCACGCCGACGGGAACCGGTTCGAGGGAATGCTGCATGTACGGCGCCGTGGCTCGCAGCTCGGTGACCACGTGCCGCATGCTCTCGACGAGCCGGCCTGCGGTGCCACCGGCGTCCGACAGCATGTCGAGCAGCCGGGAGATGCGCTCGGCGAGGTGGCAGGCGAGGCGATAGGCCTCGAGCGCGATCGCAGCGATCGCCGCCGCCGTGGACGCGGCCATCGTGATCGGCGCTGTCGCCAGTGCCGCGATCGCCATCCGGGCGACCCAGGTGAGGAAATCCGCGATGAGGTCACGGATCAGGGCGCGGACGGTGCCGACCGCAGCTCCAGTGCCGAGCACCAGGTTCGCGAGCTGGTGGGCCTGCCCGGCCACGTCGTGCACAGCACGTGCGTAGTCGCCCACCGCACCGTGGTATGCCGTGCCGGCGGGCCCGCTCCAGCCGTACACCCCGGATGCGGCCTGGTCGGTGGCAACGCTCCGGAGCGCACCTGCGACATTGCTCCAGGTCTGCGCCTGGGCGACCACCTGCTCGGGGTCGCCGGCCAGCGCATCGAGAGGCTCGCGGAGGAACCAGACGTGCTCGATGAGCCAACCGGCGCCCGACGACATGACCGCGTCGAACGGGTCGGCGATGGCCCCGAGCGTGTCGAGGCCCGCTCCGGCGACCGCGAAGGCGATCTCCAGGCCGTCGGGTTCGTCCGCGCCGACCGCCTCCGCGACGTCCGCCCAACTCGACGCGACCCCCGCCCCCTCCAGGCTGGTGAGCGGTTCGCCCGCCGCGTCCTCGGGTTCCGCGACGAGCGTGTCGTCCTCGCGCTGCGTCGATGATTCGCTCGCAAGCTCGCGCTGCGTCGATGATTCGCTCGCAAGCTCGCGCTGCGTCGATGATTCGCTCGCAAGCTC
>JAODNO010000382.1 GCA_025465235.1 Pseudonocardia sp. | reverse complement strand
CTGCACGCCATCGAGGGCGCCTACGTCTGCGCCGCCCGGACAGCGTGACCTGCATCTCCGCATCCCCGTACAGCCCGAACGCCGGCGCCGCACCACCACAGCGCCGGCGTTCGACGTGTCCGAGGTTCCCTTCGGCGTCGCCGCGCCCCCACACTGTGCCGATGCGGCGAGGACACCGTCCCGCGCCGGCCCCGGTCGTCCGGAGCGTGGCCGTGTCCGTGCTGTCGCTGGTGTCGGTTCTCGTGCTCGGTGCTGGCACCGCCGTCGCCGACGTGGTCATCGAGCCCGACCACGTAGAGCCGGGCGCCCGGGACGTGACGCTGGTCTTCCGGATGACCGACGAGTACCCCGCCGCGGACATCGTCCGGCTGCAGGTGTTCATGCCCACCGGCCGCCCGCTGGTCGGGGTCAGTGCACAGGCTCCGGCCGGGTGGACCGCGCAGCTCACGACGACGGTGCTGGCGACCCCGGCCCCGAGCGCCGACGGTCCGGTCGGTGAGGTCGTGTCGGTGATCGAGTGGAGTGTGGGGGGCGAACGGGACCCCGGCTCAGCACGAGCAGACCCGGCAGACGTGGACCCCGCTGGCGTGCGCTTCCCCGTGCACGTTGACCTGATGCCCGAGGGCGCGGGTCCGGTCCGCTTCCGGGTCGTGCAGACCGATCGGAGCGGGTGGAGAGTTGAGTGGGGAGACACCTGGGCCGAGGGAGCCCCGCCACCGGCGCACGACGCGCTGGTCCTGCCGCTCGGCACGGCCCCACGGCCGCCTGTGGCGGGCGGTACGCACGGTGGCCACCACGGCGATGGGTCGGGCGCGGTCGCCGCGGTGCCGGTGGGTCCTGCCTCCCCGGCGGCGGTCGCCGCGATGGTGGGGGGCCTGCTGGTGCTCGCCGCCGCGGTGGCTGTGCTGGTGGTCGGGCTGGGGCGGCGTCAGCGCAGGCGGTTCGAGGCGCTGACCGTCGGCGAGCCGGGGGAGCGGCGCAGGTCCGGCAGCTGAACGGTGCTGCCGCGGGCCAGCAGGGTCAGCGCACGGCGGCGCAGGACGGCGAGCTCCTCGTCCGGGGTGGCGGCCGGAGCCGGCTCCGCGCCAGGCCCGGGGGCGTCCGGTGCCTCGGGTGGCGCGGTCCTGCGGGGCCGCCCGGTAGGGGCTGCGCGCTGCAGCTCGGCTGTCCGGGCGGCGCATTCGTCGCGCTGCTGCTGCTGCGCGGATCGCACCGTGTCGCGCGTGTACTTGCCCGCGCCGAGCAGGAAACCGTCGGCGCAGTGCCGCACCAGAGCCTTGGCCCGGTTGCGGCGGGCGTCGAGCTGCCGCTTGCGCTCGCCGCTGTGCGCCGCGCTGAGCATCAGCACCGCTGCGAGCAGCGCCCCGGTCACGACGATCCAGACAGGGAGGTGGACGCCCGCGAAGCGCGGCAGGACCAGCGCCATCATCAGCCCGCCATAACCCGACATCACCAGGCTGCGGCCGCGCGCCGCGAGTGGGCGACTCCGGCCCGTCGGTGGGTCGCGCGGCGGCAGGTGCTCGAAGAGGTCGGGAAGCGCGGGCGGGCGGACCGGACGCAGCGGAGCGCCGCCGAGGTCCGTGGCCAGTGCCCTGGCGACCTCGGCGCTCCGCGCGGCCAACAGCGCGCAGGTCTGCTCGCACTCGTAGGCGAGCCGTTCCCGCAGCCAGGCGTCCAGCGCGTCCCAGTTGCGTGCCGGGTCGTTCTCGTCGACGACCCGCTCGGCCTCGGCCACCACGGTGCGCACCCGCGAGCGCAGGTCGAAGTCCACGTCGGACGAGACGGCGGCGAAGCCGTCGGCGAGCACCTGCTGCCAGCGGCCGCGGTCGGTTGAGGCGCGAGCGGGCTCGGCATCGGGCGGGCGGCGGGCGGCCGGGGCGGTGGGCCGGGGAGCGGGGTGGGGTGCTGGGCGAGGAGCGGACTCCAGCTCGCCGACCGCGCCGAGCACGTGCTGGGCCACGGAGCGCGTGGCGCTCAGCTCGGCCTTCTCCGCGATGTGGCGGAGCCGCTCGGCGAGCGCCGGGATCCCGGAGGCGGCTGCGAGGGCCGGTTGGCCGATGGCGACGGCCCTGACGTGGAGATCGACCGACACGGCGAAGGGAGCGACAGCGATGTCGGCCGAGTTCAGGAGCTCGAGGTCGGCCTCGAGCACGTCCCGCCAGTGCGGGTGCTGGTCGATCTCGGTGAGCGCGAACAGGACGGTAGGGGAGCGGTGGCGCAGGGCGCGCAGCTGGTCGAGCTCGGCAGCGCTGAGCATCTGTGCGGCGGCGGAGACGAACACCACGGCGTCCACGGCCTCGCCGAGGCTGCCGCCGGCGTGGCCGGACTCGGCCACAGTGATATCGGGCGACCCGGAACCGGCGCTCACCAGGGCGGCGACCGTCGAGGTCCGGCCCCGGCGCAGGCCTCCGACGACCTGCACCGTGACCGACGAGCCGTGCAGCAGGCCTTGGGCTCCGGAGAGCCGGTCGACAATGTCGAACCGGCCTCCGGCCCTGGCCGTGCCGATCGCCGCGTCCAGGACGTCCTGCGGCGTTACCGCCGCGGTGTCGTGAACCGGCTGCACGCTCATCGGTCTTCCCTTCTCCGGCTGGGACGGGTCAGGCGTCCTCGAACTCGTCCTCGCCCTCGTCCTCCGACTCGTCGCCCTCCTCGTCCTCCCAGGAGGTCTCCTCGAAGTCGTCCTCAGAGCTCTCGCAGTAGTCCGACATTTTGTCCGCCTTCCGTGAATGGGTCGCGAGGTGCTTTTCCCGCTGGTTTCCGTCCCAAGAGAACAATGGTCGAGAATCGTCGGCGAAACCATCGAGTGAACCCCACGGACAGAGGAGTAGGCCCCCGTGTTCGGCCGGGGGGTGTACCCCCTTCCGGAGACCTTCCGCAAGCCCCGGACACCGCGAGCCCGGTCGCGGGAGGCGACCGGGCTCGCGTACGAGGGGGTGGGGCGTTCAGGGACCGGAACTCAGCGTCGCGCCGATCTCGCGCAACCGGGGCAGGTGCATGCGGGCGTGGTGCCCGCAGAACAGGAGCTCGCCGTCGGTCGGCAGGAGCGCCCTGACCTTGGCTGCTGCGCTGCAGCGGTCGCAGCGGTCGAGTTGGGTGAGGGCGGGGGTGGCGGTGCTGGTGGTGGTCAAGGCGGTGGTCATAACGTCACGCTGCCGAGAGCAGGGCGTGGCCGGACGGGGTCAGCTGGGCCGAGCCCGAAGCAGCGGTGGCGATCAGGCCGGCCGCAGTGAGCCGTGGAGCGGTGAACTGGTCGCTGAGACAGAGCCCGTCGACGACCAACACTCCGCCACTCGTCGGGGAGATCTCGCAGCGGCCCGCGGCGACGGCCCGGAGAACGGCCCGGTCGCGGTGGGTGAGGCCGGCTGTCGTGGTGTTCATCGTCGTTCACCTTCCGGTCGGGAACTTTCTGCGACCGTTGAAGGATGCGCCGCGCCAGCTCCGGGATACATGACGCTGTCCCTAGGAACGGCCGGGTCAACCCGCCGGTCCAGGTAGGGGCAACCCCCGCGTGTCAGCACGTCCTCCGGAGGGACGGCGGCCGAGCTCAGCCCGCGATGTTCAGGATCGTGAGCGTGCCGTCCTTGACGTTGGAGACATAGGCGGCGGTGCCGTTCGGCAGGACGGCCACCGAGGTCGGCGAACTACCGGTCGGGATGGTCGCGGTCACCGCCATGGTGTCGGCGTTGATCACCGAGACGGTGTTGTCGGTGAGGTTGGCGACGTAGGCGAAGCGGCCGTCGGGGGCCCACGTGATGTCCTGCGGGTTCTTGCCCACCGGGATCGTCGCCACCACCCGCTCGGACTCCGTGTCGATCATCGTCACGGACGCGGAGTCGTAGTTGACGTTCGCGACCAGCGGCCGGGTGGGGTGCACCGCCACGCTGTGCGGGCTCGTCTGCACGGGCACCTCGGCTAGGACAGTGTGGTTCGACGTGTCGATGACCGAGACGAGGTTCGACTCGTGGTTCGCCGTGTAGGCCCGCCTGCCGTCCTTCGAGAACTCGACCCAGTGCGGGTTGGGCGCCACCTTGATCTCAGTGGTGACCGCGTTGCTGGTGGTGTCGATCACCGATACGGTGCCCGAGTCGTGGTTGGGTACGTACAGCTGCTTCCCGTCGGGCGTGACGGCGGCGAGGAACGGGCGGGTGCGTACCGGGATCGTGGCGGTGATCGTGTTCGTCGTCGTGTTGAGAATGCCGACGGCGGCGATGGTGCGGGCCTCGTTCCAGACGCTGACGTAGACCGTGCGTCCGTCGGGGGAGAAGGCCAGGTACTGAGGCGGCCCTGCCGGGACCGGGATGGTGGCTGTCACCTTGTTCACCGCGGTGTCGACGACGGTGACCACACCGGCGGCGCGGTTCGCGATGTAGGCCTGGCGGCCGTTGGGAGAGACGACGACGAAACCTGGTGTCTGCCCGGCGGGAATCGTCGGTCCGATGGACGGGATCGGCACGCTGACCGCGGGCGGTTGCTCGGGCGGAGCCGGAACCGGAGCCTGCGCAGCGGGGGGCGCGGACGCTGTGGGTTCGGCTATCGGAGCCGGCCAGAACTGGGTCACGACGACGTAGGCAAGACCGGCGAGCACCCCGGCCACGAGGAGGGCTGCAGCCGCCACCCTCAGCAACCGGCGACCGTTGCGCGAGGTAGATCCCGACGGCGGCGCCGGGGGCGGGGGCGGGCCGGATGGTCCACCCGACCCAGCGCCTGACATGCCGGCTGGTGGGCCGTGCTCGCCCGAGTCGCCGTAGCCCAACGGGTACGACTCGTCCGGGATCCGGGGTGGCGGCCCGGCGCGCTGGAACGGCACGCTCGGCTGCCCAGGCGGCGGGCCGGCGGAAGCGGATCCGCGACTCGTCCCGTGGGCCAGTGCGGCGGCGGCGACCGCGCCGCCCGCGGCCGGATCGCCGCTCTGGCCGGAACGTGGGCCGGGGATGGTCGCGGTCCGGTCAGGCCACCTGTTGTCCTTCGCGGTCTGCCCCGTCGGTGCAGCGGCTCCGGCGGGGAGCGCACCCGCCCTGGCCAGTGCGGCGGCGCCGAGCGCGACGGCGTACTTGGGGTGCGCATCGACCACTGTGGGCCTGCCGAGCTCCTCGGAGATCATCCGCGAGACCAGCGGGATGCGCGAGGAGCCCCCGACCAGCAGCACCGCGGACAGCCGGTTCTGATCGATCTGTGCCGAGCGCAGCGTCCGGATCAGGGTGCCGATCGTCGACTCGATCGGTGCGCGGATCATGTCCTCGAAGTCCGACCGGCTCAGCTGCACGTCGAAATGCCGGTGGGGCAGGAACACGGGGACGGTCGTCTCGTTGTCGACCGAGAGGGCCTCCTTGGCCAGCACGCAGTCCTGACGCAGCCGGGCCAGCGCGATGGAGGTCTGCGGGTCGCCCATGTCGAGCTCGGACAGAGCACCGTTCGCCGCGTAGTTGACGTAGGACAGGATCGCCTCGTCGAAGTCGACGCCCCCGAGCCGCTCGATGCCCTCCGGAATGCCGAGGATCTCGATGCCACCCGAGAACTTGCGGAGCACCGTGGCGTCGAAAGTGCCCCCGCCCAGGTCGTACACCGCGATGACGTCGCCGTCGCTGAGATTCCGCGACGCCGCGTAGTGCGCCGCCGCGGCCTCGGGCTCGGTGACCGTGCGAGGCGAGGTCAGGCCCGCGACCTGCGGCACCTCCTCGAACAGCTCCCGGCGGAACGGCCCCCAGTTGGCTGGATGGGTGAGCACGACACTGTCGGGCTTCGTGCCCTCGGTCTCCGTCACGCGCGTGATCACGTCGTGCAGCAGGGTGCCGAGCAATGTCGTCACCGGGTACGGGGTGCCGCCGAGGATCACCGGCGTCGGGTCGCCGAGCCGACGCTTGAACTCGCGGCCGATCCGGTCGGGGCTGCTGACGGCGCGACGACCGGCCGCGTCACCGGAGACCAGGGCACCGTCCTCGCGCAGGTACACGATGGCGGGAGTCACCACGGTACGGTCACCGAGGGTGAACATCTCGACCCGGGACTCGTTGGCGATTGCGGCAGCGACGAACGTCGTACCGAGGTCCACTCCGAGGTTGTAGCCCACCACGCCTCCTGGGAGCCGAAACAGTACCCGTGGTAGGTCACCTGCGGTAGCTCGACTCTCGATCGGACGAGTGTTCGCTCGCCATTCGATCGCGATGTGTTACCACTTCCCGGCAATTCCGCTCCGTCGGGATCCTGACGGGGGGAGGCCCTACCCGAGGTGGGGTCCACCCCATTCCCAAGAGCGCCGGAAGCGCCGGAAGATACGACGATGATGCTCGAGCCTGCGCAGTGCGCCGGCGACGCTCCCCGCACCGCCCCCGAGCAGGGCACGCCAGAAGAGTCGTCTTCCGCGGTAACGCCGGGAACGCCCCGGACCGCCTACCCGACCACCGACCCGGAGCAGGCCACCCGGTTGCCCGCCCCGGCCCCCGATGCCCGCCGCCGCTCGGAGCGCGACCAGTGGCTGCGTCGCCGCCGCCTGGAACGGCAGCTGCACGACGGCGCCGCGCTGCGGATCTCCGCGCTCACGCTGCAGCTCGGGCTGTTCCGGCACCGGGTGCCCGACGCCGAACCCGATCTGCACGCGTCCATCGAGAGCCTCCAGGACGAGCTGCACGCCGTACTGCAGGAGCTGCGCGACGTAGCGGGCAAGATCTATCCACCCCTGCTCGACGAGGCCGGGCTCGGCCCGGCCCTGCGTGAGGCGGCCGACAGGATCGAGACCCCGCTGCGGATCGACGCCCCAGCCGACCGCTTCGGACCGGCGGCGGAGGGCGCGGCCTACTTCGCGATCATCGAGTGCCTCGCCGCCATCGACGCCGCCGCTTGCGAACCCGTGACCCAGAAACCCGGAGCCCAGGAACCCGAAGCGCACGAAACCGCCACCGGTCCGGTGGAGGTGCTGGTCCGGCGGGACACCGACGAGCAGGATGGCGGTGTGCTGGCCGTCGAGCTCACCGGGGTCGACGTACGGCACGCCGAGCCGATGCTCGACCAGGTGCGGCGCCTCGGTGGGACGATTGACGTCGCCGGTGGGCCGGGCAGCGGCACGATAACAGCGAGGATCCCATGCGAGTAGCGCTGGCCGAGGACGGTGCCCTGTTCCGCGAGGGGCTGCTGATGCTGCTTCAGGCGGCGGGACACGAGGTCGTCGGCTGCACGGCGGACGGGGACGCGCTGGTGGAGCTGCTGGCGTCGCAGCCCGCCGACGTCGCGATCCTGGACATCCGGATGCCGCCCGAACCCGACGGCGGGCTGGTGACGGCGGAGCGGCTGCGCGCTGCCCACCCCGACATGGGGCTGCTCTTCCTGTCCCACTACGCCGAGTCGCACTATCTGATGCGCATCCTGCGGATCGGCACCGACTCGATCGGGTACCGGCTCAAGGAGAAGGTCGGCAGCGTCGACGTCCTCACCGACACCCTCGACCGGATCGGCAGCGGTGAGATCGTCATCGAGCCGGTGCTGGCGAAGCGGCTGGTCGAACGGCCGCGAGGCGACAAGAAGGGGGTCGTCGCCACCCTGTCGGAGCGCGAGCTCGACGTGCTGCGACTGATGGCCGAGGGCCGGTCGAACAACGGCATCGCCGCGCAGCTGTTCGTGACGCCCAAGGCCGTCGAGAAGCACATCGCCAACATCTTCGGCAAGCTGAACCTGCACGCCGACACCGCGGAGCACCACCGCAGGGTGCTGGCCGTGCTGACGTACCTCCGATCGCAGCGTGACGGGGACTGAGGGCTTGGCCGCTGTGCGCCGTGGCGCATAGCGTGACCTCGCAAGACCCGGATCCGATCCGGGCGGAACCGATGGTGCGCGATGAACCGGACGATCGTGGCGAGGGTGCTGCGGGCACTGCTGGTCGCCTGCGGTGTCGCCGTCGTGCTCGTCGTCGTGGTCCACGGCTGCGGTCTGGTCGTGGGGTCCGCAGGCGTCGCGTCCGGTCTCACGGTGCTGCTGCCGTTCCTGGCGGTGGCCATCAGCGCGGTGGGGCTGGGCGTCGTTCTTCCCCGGATCGACACGATGGTCGAGCGGCTGACACACCACCGGGAGGTGACGCCGTACTCGGCGCTCGCGGCGGCCGCTGCGCGGATCCGGGCGGGCTCGCTGGAGCAGGCGCTGCCGGGGCTCGCCCAGGTGCTGGCGGACGGGACCGGCGCCACCCGCGCCGTGGTCTGGCTCGCGGTCGGTGACCGCCTGGTCGTCGCCGCGCAGTACCCGCCGCCCGATTCGCCGGCCGGGGCCGACGAGCCGGACCTGACCGTGCCGAACCTCGCTGTCCTGCTGGCCCGGCCGGACACCGACCACGTCGTCCCGGTGCTCGACGGGAAGGTGCTGCGCGCGGCACTGGCGATCGGGAAGCTGGGCGCATCGATCACGCCCGCGGACCAGATGCTCGTCCAGGACGTGGCGAACGGCGCAGCCCTGCTGCTGCGCGGCGTCGCGCTGAACGCCGAGCTGGCGGAGCGGGTGCGCCGCGCCGACAACCTCGCGACGGAGCTGCAGGCCTCCCGTCAGCGGCTCGACGGGGCCCGCGAGGTGGAGCGCAGGCGGCTGGTCATGGAGCTCGCGCACGCCACCGAGGACCGGCTGGCCGGCCTGCGCGCCGAGGTCTCCGCGGCCAGGGCCGACCTCGACTCGTGGCCGGAGGACGCGCAGCAGGCACAGGAGGCGCTGCTGCGTGCCAGGGTCGGGCTCGACGAGCTGCTGGACCGATTCCGGGTGATCGCGCGTGGCGTGTACCCGGCGGTACTGCGCGACCAGGGGCCGGCTGCGGCGCTCGACGAGGTGGCCGCCGACCTCCCGCGGGCCGTGCGGCTGACCGGGGGCCTGGGTGGCAGGCTCGACTGGGAGATCGAGTCCGGCATCTACTACGTGGTCGCCGCCGCCATGCAGGAGCTGGCCGGCCGGCCGGCCGAGCGCGAGCTGGTGGTGGACCTGGAGCGGGCCGATGGCCGGGTGACCGTGCGCATCGACGACCCGGTCCCCACCATCACCGCCGACCACCTCCGCGCGGCGCTCGCCGACGACCTCGAGCGGCTCGCGGCGCTCGGCGGCGCCCTCGACGTGACCGGTCCGGACGGTGCGACGGACGTGCAGGAACGCCCGATCGGGATGCGCGCGTGGCTGCCCGACCGTCTCGAGCCGGTGGTCGAGAGCAGCGTCGGCGCGGAGCTGAGGGCGTCGTGAGCAGCCCTGCCATCTCAGACGGGCCAGCACAAGCACCGGTTCTGCCGGTGCGGGGTGGCGCGCTGCTCCTCGATGTGGGCTACGCGATTCTGCTGGTGGCGGTGGCCGTGCTGTCGCTCGCGTGGCTCGTCGTGGGCGCCGTCGTCAGCGTGGCAGCGCACGTCCCGTCCGTCGCCGCGGCCCTTACCGCCGCTGCCGCTGCAGGCAGCCGGTGGGCCCGCGGTGTGCTCGACGCGATGCCGCGCAGCGAACCGTTCGCTCAGGCAGTGCTCGACTACGGCTTCAGCCTGCTCAGCCTCGGCATCGCCGTCGGGCTGCTGGCTGTGAAGAGGGGCGGCTGGTCCATCCGGCTGCTGGTGCTCGCCTTGGTCGGCGCGGCGGGTGCGTTCAACCTGCAGGCCCATGCCGCGGCCACCGCCGTGCAGACGGCGACCGGTCTGGCGATCGGCGGCCTCCACCAGGTGCTGCTGCACGGCGTCGCATGCGCGGCCTACGTCCTCGCCCTGCTGGTGTTCCCGCCGGACCGCGGAACCGGCCCGGCCGGGCTCGCCCGCGCGGTGCTGGTCGCGGCGGGTGTCGGGAGCCTGCTGCTGGTCGGGTTCGGAACTGCGCTCCTCCCGCACACCACGAGCTGCGTGCTGTTCTTCGGGTTCCTCGTTCCGGTGGCCGGGCTGTTGGCGCTGCCCCGGCGGATCCACCACGGCACCACTGCTGCGGCCCGCGCCCAAGCCCGCCTACTGTTCAGCGTGCTCGCGGCGTCGTTCGCGATCGCCATCGTGCTCGCGATCATCACCGTGCTGCTCTGGTCGATCGGGTGGACCGGCCTGGTCCTCGTCGATCCGACCGCGCACCGGGGCGCGCCGGGTCCGGGTGAGCCGACGGCGCTGCTGTTCTGGTTCTCCCGACTGGCATGCATCGCCATCGCCGGCGCGGTGCTCGTCGCGACCCGGCCCGGCGGGCTGTGGACCGCCGAGCGGCTGTTCAGCCGTGGCCTCGTCGCGGCGCTCGTCGCGGCCCTGGTCGGCGGTGGCTACGTGCTGGTGCGCACGATGGCCGGAGAGCTGTTCGGCGACACCACCCGGAGCGGGGCGATCACGGCAGCCGTGCTGGCCGTCGGGCTGGCGGCGCTGTCGTTCCTGCCGGTGTACGTGCGTGCCGAGCGGCTCGTCGACCGGCTGCTCTACGGCACCCGGCCGACTCCGTACAGCGTGCTGGCCGGGATCGCCGCCCTCTCGCGCGCCACGGCTACCGACGCCCCGGACCTCGCGAGGGTCGCCGAGGGCGTCGGGCGCGGGCTGGGTGCCACAACATGCCGGCTGACGGTGGTGCGGCCGAGACTGCACGACCGGACCTACACCTGGGCCGAGCCTGGGGTGCATGCCTCCGACGCGCTCGTCGAGGTCCCGGTGCGCCACGGTGTCGAACGCATCGGCACGATCTCGGTCGACCACACGGCGGTGGCAGGCCTGCAGGGGCAGCGGCAGCACCTGCTGGAGGACATCGCCGACAGTCTCGGGGCCGTGTTCCAGGCGAGCCGCTCCGGGATCGAGCTCGAACGCCAACTGCGGGCCGCGCTGGCGCACGCGGGCGAGATCGCGGCGTCGCGCCGGGCGGTCGTCGCCGAGATGGACGGCGAGCGCCGGCGGATCGAGCGCGACCTCCACGACGGCGCGCAGCACCACCTGGTCTCGCTGCGGCTGACCCTCGGCCTGGTCGAACACCAGGTGTCGACGGCCCAGTTCGCCCAAGCCAGGGCTCGGCTGGACCAGATCGCCGACCAGATCGACACGGCGGAGTCGATCCTGGCCGAGACGGCGACGGGGGTGTCGTCCCCGTTGCTGGCCGAGAGGGGCCTGGTCGGAGCGCTGGACAAGGAGCTCGGGGATGGGCACCCGCCGGTAGCCGTCGACTCGGCCGGCGTGGACGCCGACCTCCGGATCCCTCCCGACGTCGAGGGCGCCGTCTACTTCTGTTGTCTGGAGGCGGTGAACAACGCGCGCAAGCACGCGCCGGGCGCGGCGATCGGCGTCCGGATCAGCACGGCGGAGGGTCGCGTGCAGTTCAGGGTGCACGACGACGGCCCCGGCTGGAACCCGGCCGAAGGCGCGGGCTCGCCAGGACGCGGGATGCGCAACGTGACCGCTCGGATCGCCGCGGTGGGCGGCCGGATCGAGATCCGCTCGGAGCCGGGCGCGGGCACGGTCCTGGAAGGCTCGGCGCCGCTGCCGGCTCCCCCGGCGGAGCCGGCGGCGGGGGAGCAGGCGCCCGTCCCGTCCGGCGCGGGTGGCCCCGGCATCGCGCCACCGGCCGCTGTCGCGGCCGATGTTCCGCTGATCGACGAGGTCCGGGACGCGCTGCGGGCGGCGCGCGAGCTCTACCACGGCACCCCCTTGGCCGAACCGTTACGCGCGCTCGCGGAGCAGCTCGACGAGCCCCTGCGGGTCGGGGTGGTCGGACCAGCAGGCGCCGGCACGTCGACGCTGGTCGAGGCGCTGCATGCGGCGTCGGATGGCGAGCTCGCCGTGACGCTGGTCGACGTGCCCGGCCTGGGACCGGCGTCCCCGGCGGAGCCGGCCCCGGCCCTGCCCCTCCCCGACGTCGCCGACGCGTTCGTCCTGCTGCTGAGGCACCGCCACCCCGAGGACGTGGAACGCCTCTCCGCTCTGCAGGGCGACCGGTTACCGCACCGTCCCTCACTCGCGATCGGGGTGCTGGCGCGGGCCGACGAGCTCGCCGATGCGGACCACGTGGCAGGCGAGTGGGCGGTCCGGCCCGAGGTGCGCAGGCTCTGCCACGTGGTGGTGCCGGTGGCGGGCCTGCTCGCGCGGACGGCCGCGACGCTGACCGACGCCGAGTACCGCACCCTGCGGGGGCTGAGCGAGCGTGGAAAGGCCGGGCCGGAGGCGAACGGGGCAGGTCAGCAGCACACGGCCGGGAACGGAGCCGCCCCGGGCGGGGCCGCGACCACCGTCGCCATGGCGTCCGCTCCGCCCCCTGCGCCGAGCGCGTCGGCCGGGTCGCCGGAGCCGGCCCGCCAGAACCGGCCGACTCCGACCCCCGCGGGCGCGGGCGCCGACGAGGTGCACCGCCAGGAACTGCTCGACCGGTTCGGGTCGGCCGGCCTCGAACTGGCCGTCGAGCTGATCCGGTCCGGGCGGGCGCCCACGGCGGACGCGCTGGCTGCGGAGCTCACCCGACACAGCGGAGTGCGGCGGTTGCTCGAGCTGATCGGGGAGAGGTTCGCCGGTCGTGCGGAGGCAGTCAAGGCCCGTGCCGCGCTGCTCGCGCTGGAGGACGTCGTCCGCTCCGACCCGCCGCCAGGCGGCGGCAGCGCACTGGCCTACCGGCTCGACCGCATCCGGTCCGGGGCGCACGAGCTCACCGAGATTGACATGGTGGACGCACTGCGGTCCGGCGTGCTCGACCTGCCCGACGGGGAGCGCGAGATGGCCGAGCGCCTGCTCGGGGACGCGGGCGCCGAGCCGGGGCCCCGCCTCGGGCTGGGCTCTGACGCCGGACCGCGGGAGGTCGCGGTGGCGGCGACGGCGCAACTGGCGCGGTGGCAGCAGCTGGGGTCGCACCCGATGTCGAGCAAGGACGTCCGGGAGGTGGCGGCCGTGCTGGTGCAGA
>JAODNO010000376.1 GCA_025465235.1 Pseudonocardia sp. | reverse complement strand
TGGCGCCGCCGCGGAGGCGGCTTTCCTCAGATGCGCCGGACGGCGTCGGCCTGGCTGCGCCCGTCCCGACCCGCCGTTGTCTCGAACTCCACGCGGTCGCCCTCGTCCAGCGTCCGGAAACCGTCTGACTGGATTGCGCTGTAGTGGACGAAGACGTCCGGCCCGCCATCCATGGCGATGAAGCCGAAGCCCTTCTCCGCGTTGAACCACTTGACCGTGCCCTGAGCCACGGCACCTCCATGTTCCTCGCCGATCTTCGCCCGATCGACGCTACCCAAAAAACGTCGCCTGCGCCCTCATGAGGTTCGGCCGCAAGGTCGGGCAGGATGCCATCGTGGCGAGCTTCCCGAGGACCGTAGAAGAGCACCGCGCCGTGGTCGCCGCGCTGCTTCCGCCGATGCCCGCCGAGGACGTCCCGATCCGGCAGGCGAGAGGCCGCGTGCTCGCCGCCGACGTCGTGGCCGCCGTCTCCCTGCCGTCGTTCGACAACTCGGCGATGGACGGGTACGCCGTGCGTGCCGCTGACCTGGCCGGAGGCGGTGCGGCGAGCCCGGTCGAGCTGCCGGTGATCGCCGACATCCCGGCCGGGCGTCTCGATGTTCCGCCGCTCGAACCCGGCACGGCACATCGGATCATGACCGGCGCCGCGCTGCCCCCCGGGGCCGACGCCGTGGTGCCCGTCGAGGACACCGACGGCGGGATCGGACGGGTGCGGCTGACCGCGACGCCTGCCCCGGGCGCGTATGTCCGGTACTCGGGTGAGGACGTCCGGGCGGGCGACGTCGTGCTCGCGGCGGGCACGGTGCTCGGCCCGCCGCAGATCGGCGTGGCAGCCGCGGTCGGTTCGGTGACGGTGGCGGTGCGCCGCAGGCCCACCGTGCTGGTGCTGTCCACCGGCTCGGAGTTGGTGGCGCAGGGCACCGCGTTGCAGCCGGGGCAGATCTACGAGTCGAACGGGCCGATGCTCGCGGCCGCGGTCGAGGACGCGGGCGGCCACGCGGAGCTGCTCCGGTTCGTACCCGACGACGTCGAGCAGTTCCTCGATCGGCTCCGGCGGCGCCTCGACGCCGGGCGCGTCGACCTCGTGCTCACCTCCGGTGGGGTGAGCGCCGGAGCCTATGAGGTGGTGAAGGACGCGTTCACGGGTCGAGGCGTGGAGTTCGTCAAGGTCGCCATGCAGCCCGGCGGGCCGCAGGGCGCGGGGAGCCTCGCCGAGCTGGGCGGGGTCGGGGTGGTGACGTTGCCCGGCAACCCGGTCAGCTCGCACGTGTCGTTCGAAGTGTTCGTCCGGCCCGCGCTTCGTGCCTCGTTCGGTCATCCGTACCCCGATCGGCCGGTCGTGACGGCCACGCTGAGTGAGCGATGGACGTCGCCTCCCGGCCGGCGGCAGTTTCGACGGGGGGTCCTCGATGCGGTCCACGGAACCGTCCGGGAGGTCGGGACGCCGGCCTCGCACCTCCTGGGGGCCTTGGCGAGGGCGGAGTGCCTGGTGATCGTTCCGGAGGACGTGACGGAGCTCGATCCCGGGGCCCGCGTAGAGGTTTTGTTGTTGGAGCCGTGACACCGGCGAGGAAAATGTGATGCAGGTCACAGTGGGAGGAGGCAACAATTCGCGCGCGCACAGCGTCTTACAGATGAAACGTTCGGCCGATCGGTGCACATCACGGGCTTCCTGGGCCAGTGACCTGGACGATCGATCGGGTGCTCGGCGATACTTGGGGAGCGCCCCGGGAAACCGGGGAAGTATTGCAACGGACCTACCGCCCGTCGCTGGGGAGCGGACGAGCGGTTCCACGGCCGGGGTCGTCGTCTCGGGGGATGGCGGCCCCGGCCCTTTGCGTTCACCCGGTTCCTAGGACCGGCGACGGCAGTGTGGCACACGGTGACGATCTGCTTTCGCGTACCGTAACCGCCGCTGCGATCGTCCCGAGTCGCCACCCGGAGGAGCCGACCCGCCCCCATGCCCGACCCGAACGGGGCCCCTATCGGGGCCTTCCCCTCCGAACCGTCCCACGTCGGACTGTCGCTGCCGCACGTTGCCGGGCTGATCCGGGCCGCCGTTCCCCCGATGCATCCCGGAGGTCGTCCGTTGGTGGCGGCCGTGGCGGCCGCGGCGGCGGTCGTCAGGGCGGTCACCGGCCGAGGTGCTGTGGCGGGGGCGCTCGCGACCGCCGCCACCGCCGCCTTCTTCCGCAACCCCCGCCGCGTCCGCCCGCCGCTCGCCGGCGTGGTGCTCTCCGCAGCTGACGGCACCGTGGCCACGATCAGCGAGGTGCTGCCCCCGCCGGAGCTGGACCTGCCGCGCAGGCCGGTGTCCCGCGTCAGCGTGTTCCTGTCCGTGCTGGACGTGCACGTGCAGCGGATCCCGGCCGACGGACGCGTGCTCGCCGTCGAGTACAGGCCCGGGACGTTCCTGTCCGCCGATCTGGACAAGGCCAGCGAGGACAACGAGCGCAGTGCGTTGCTGATGGAGACCAGCGACGGCGCCCGGCTGGGAGTCGTGCAGATCGCCGGCCTGCTGGCGCGACGCATCGTGTGCGACGTCCGCCCAGGCGAGCTGGTCGCGGCGGGGGACACCTACGGGATGATCCGGTTCGGCTCGCGCGTCGACGTCTACCTGCCGCCGGGTTCGCGGGTCACCGTCGCCGTCGGGCAGCGCACGATCGGCGGCGAGACCGTGCTGGCCTCGCTGCGCGGATGCGAGGCGTTCTGATGCAGCCGCCCCCCGCCTACGCCGCAGGCATCCGGCTGCTGCCGAACGCCGTCACGGTCCTCGCGCTCTGCGCCGGCCTCTCCGCTGTGTACTTCGCGCTGAGCGGGCGGTTCGAGCTCTGTGTCGCCGCGGCGGGCGCCGCCGCCCTGTGCGATGCGCTCGACGGCAGGCTGGCCCGGATGCTCGATGCGAGCACGCGGATCGGTGCCGAGCTCGACTCACTGGCCGACCTGGTGTCGTTCGGCGTCGCGCCTGCGCTGGTGATGTACATCTGGGCGCTGGAGGGAAGCCGGTTCGGCTGGATCGTCGCGCTGGTCTTCGCCGTGTGCATGGCGCTACGGCTGGCCCGGTTCAACACCCTCATCGACGCCGAGGACGAGTACCCGTTCGCCAAGGCGTTCTTCGTCGGCGTCCCGGCTCCCGCCGCGGCGCTGTCCGCGGGCCTCCCGCTCTACCTCACCCTGCACTTCGGCCCGGGCTGGTGGTCGGCCCCGGTGCTGGTGGGGCTGTGGGCGCTGGTCGTGGCCGGGCTGATGGTGAGCAGGTTGCCGACGCTGTCGTTCAAGACCGTGCGGGTGCCGCCCAACTACATCGCACCGCTGCTGGTGCTCGTCGGTATCGCTGCCGCGGTGCTGATCACCGCACCGTTCCTCGGGCTCGCGATCGTCGCCGTGGTCTACCTCGCCCTGATCCCCTACACCGGGCATCGGTACCGGTGGCTCGCCAGGCACCCGGAGGCCTGGGGTATCCCCGTGCGGGAGCGCCGTGCCGTCGCCAGGGCCGCCCGTTCCGCCCGCAGGCTCGGGCTCCGCTCCCCGCTTCGCCGTCGCGTCGCCGGCCGCGCCAGCGCCGTCGCCCGGGCCGTGCGCCGGTTCGGCGACGACCCGACGGGGTCCATCCGCCGGTTCGGCGACGACCCGAGGGGCTCCGTACAGCGCGGCCCGACG
>JAODNO010000375.1 GCA_025465235.1 Pseudonocardia sp. | reverse complement strand
CCGGGCCCACCCCACCCGCGCACCACCGCCACCGCTCCGGGCACGCTGCCACCCGCCGCGGGAGACACACCGGTCGGCGAACAGGGCGCGGCGCCGCCCTCGGCAGGCGACCGGTGACCGCCCCACCACAGCCGGTGATCGACATGCCGGAACACGGGTCTGCGCACGTCGCTCCCTCCCCCTGGCGGAACGGGGATCACCCCGCCCGCCCTCGCGGTCGTCGCGCCCACGCCACCACCCGGCGCCGGTCGGGCCGCGAGCGCGAACCGGACGGGCAGGCGGGCAGATCAGGCACCAGCGGGCTACGGCACGACGAGCGTCTGGACGGGGGTCGGGTCGGTGGTCACCGGCAGCCGCTCGCGCTGTGCCAGGTAGGTGGCGATGTCGTGGAACAGCGGCGCCGCGCTGGTGCCTGCGCGCGGCGCATCGAGCATGATCGCGACGACGTACCGCGGATTCTGCGCCGGGAGCATCCCGGCGAAGGTGATCCAGTACGTCGACGCCGAGTAGCAGCCGCAGCGCGGGTCCACCTGCTGCGCCGTGCCCGTCTTGCCCGCCACCTGGTAGCCAGGCACCGCCGCCTGCGGCCCCGTGCCGGTCTGGCCGCCGGGGGCCTTCTGGGTGACGGCGGTGAGCATCGTGCGCAACTGCTCGGCCGTCTGCGGCGACACCACCTGCACCCCCTGCGGCGCGGGCGGCACCGTACGCACCCCGTCGGGCCCCGTGGTGGACGCGATGATCCGCGGTGGGATCCGCAGCCCGTTGTTGGCCACCGCCTGGTACATCCCCGCCATCTGCAGGGTGGTCACCGACAGACCCTGACCGATGGGCAGGTTGCCGAACGTCGACCCGGACCACGTCGCAATGGGGGGCACCAGGCCGGCGCTCTCCCCGGGGAGTCCGACACCCGTGGGCGTTCCCAGCCCGAAGCGGGTGAGCATGTCGGCGAAGCGCTGCTCACCCACCTTCTGGGCGGTCATGATCGTGCCGACGTTCGACGACTTCGCGAGGACCCCGGTGAGCGTGAACTGCTGGGGCCCGTGCACCCACGCGTCGCTGATCGTGCGGTCGGCGACCTTGATGTTCCCCGGCACCGTCAGGACGTCGGAGGGCTTCGCGACGCCGTACTCGAGCGCCGCCGACATCGTGACGATCTTGTTGACCGACCCCGGCTCGAACGGGCTCTGAACGGCGGGATCGGCCAACTGTTGGGGGGTGGCGTTCCCGAGGTTGCTGGGGTCGAACGTCGCCCCGTTCGCGATCGCCAGAACCTGCCCGGTGCGGGTGTCGAGCACGACGGCCGACGACGTCGGCTTCGCACCGGTCTTCGCGACGTAGTCGCTGAGCGCGTTCTGCACCGTGTACTGAAGGTCCGAGTCGAGGGTGAGCTGCACGTTCGAGCCCTGCGTTGCGGGACGTTCGAACCTTGTGCTGCCCGGGATGACGGCGTTGCTTCCCTCCGCGGTGTCGACGACCCGCAGGCCCGCCGAGCCCGCGAGCGTGTTGTCCTGCGAGCTCTCCAGGCCGATGCGCCCGGTGAGCTTGCCCTCGTCGGCGCTCCACGAGGCCGCGCCGACCACGTTCGCGGCAACTGTGCCCGCCGGGTACTGCCGGTCCTCCCGGGGTTCCTCCGCGATCTCCGGGAAGCGGTGCCGCAGGGCCTGCGCGACACCCGGGTCCACGAGCTTCGCCAGCACCACGTAGCCCTTGTCGCTATTGAGCAGGCCGAGCAGCGTCGCCGGATCCTGACCGGTCGCCTGGGCGACGGCGGTCGCCATCTCCCCCACGTACTGCGCCGTGTCGGCCTTCTTGGTCGACGCGATCATGCGTGGGTTGGTCACCAGCGCCCGTGCGTCAACGCTGAACGCGAGCGGGTTGCCGTTCCGGTCCAGGATCTGGCCGCGCTCGGCCGGCAGCGTGATGTCCGTCGTCGACTGGCGCGCCGAGGCCGCGCTCAGGGCCCCTGCCTGCACGGTCTGGATGGCGACGAGCTTGAGGGTGGCCACGGCGAGCGCGACCACGAGCAGGATCCGGCCGATCTTCAGGCGCCGCGAGTAGGAGGCAGCCCCGGTCGCGCGACCACGGGGTGCCGGAGGCCGCGACGGCGGGGTCCTCCGGACCGCCCCTGCGGCCCGGGGCCGGGGCGGAGCCGTGGTCATCAGTCGTTGCCCGCCCTGGCCGCGGTGCCCTGCCCCGTGCCGTTGCCCTGCCCGGCGGTGGTGCCGGTGCCGGTGCCCGGCTGCGCCGTGCCGGCACCCTGCTGAGCGGGGCCGGTGCCCGGCTGAGCGGTGCCGCCACCCTGCTGCGCCGTGCCGACACCCTGCTGCGCGGGGCCTGTACCGCCGCCGGCGCCTTGCGCGGTGGCATTGGCCTGTCCGGCTGGGGCGCCCTGTCCGGTGCCGGCGCCCTGTCCGAGCGCGGTGCCGGGCTCGGTGCCGGTGACGGTGCCGGGCTGGGTGCCGTGGTGTTGCGCGACGAGGTCGCCCGGCGCGGCTGGTGCG
>JAODNO010000363.1 GCA_025465235.1 Pseudonocardia sp. | reverse complement strand
CAGTTCGGCCAGATCAGGCTCATGATCCCGGCTGCGGGCCTCATCCTGGTGCTGATCTACCCGCTCTTCGCGCTGCTGGTCGCCTTCCCCGGCCTCGGCGTCATGCTGGGCATGATGGCCGTCGTCGGGGTGCTGAAGGGCACGGTACTTCGGCCCGATGGGCGCGGCGATGGCGAACCTGTTCCCGCCCGACACGCGTGCCACCGGTATGGCGGTGGGCTACAACATCGGGGGGGCCGTCTTCGGCGGGTTCACGCCGTTGATCCCCACATGGCTGATCAGCAGCACCGGCAGCGACCTCGCGCCGAGCTTCGGGGTGATGATCACGGCGGTGGTCAGCCTGACCAGCATGGCAGTGATCTGGAAGAAGATCGGGCTGAGGTGACAGGACGTGTCAGTTGCGTCCGAGGTGGCAGAGACTTAGCGCGCTTTGGCCGCTTGCCTTGGGCCCGACGGGGGCATGCCAACGGCCCCAACACCCGTCACACTGACTCGAGCAGCTCGAAGACGAGGTGAGCAAGATGCACGAGACGAAGCTGTGGAACGTCGCCGTCGAGATCGACGAACACGATGGCAAAACCCGGGCTATCGCCCGCCTGCGCACGGAGAGCGCTGAGCTGACGGCGGTCGGCCTGGCCCGGCTCAGTCCGAACGACCGGGACGTGCCGGAGATCGGCGACGAGCTCGCCACGGCCAGGGCCCTGTCCGAGCTGAGCCACCAGCTGCTCGACACGGCCGCCAACGACATCGAGCAGGTGACCCACCAGCCCACCCACCTCCATATCTGACCGGCTGACCGGCGACCCGGGGACCCGGGGACCAGCTCAGGGTGATGGCTCTCGAATGCTCTCGCTCGCTGCTGATCTTGGTTGTGGATCGGCGAAGGCGCAGCCACGACCTTCAGCCTCTGACAGCAGGTTCAGTCATCCATGGGCGGCAGACCGGGCAACACCTTCTCCAGCGTGATCGGGAAGTCGCGCACGCGCACACCGGTGGCGTTGAACACCGCGTTCGCGACCGCCGCGCCGGCCCCGCAGATACCCAGCTCACCGACGCCCTTCGCGCCGAGGACGTTGGCCTTGTCGTCGAACCCGTCGAGCACGACGGCGTCGACCTCGGAGATGTCGGCGTGGACGGGCACCAGGTACTGCGCCAGATCCCGGTTCACGAAGGCCCCCGACCGTGGGTCGACTGCGCCCTCTTCCTCCAGCGCAGCACCCACTCCCCAGATCATTCCTCCGATCAGCTGCGAGCGTGCCGTCTTGGCATTGAGGACACGCCCCACCGAGAACACGCCCAGCATCCGCCGGAGGCGGATCTCGGCGGTGTCGGCGTCGACGCCCACCTCGGCGAAATGGGCGCCGTAGGAGTGGAGCGCGTAGTCCTGGTAGTTCGGGTCATCCGTCATGGCGAGGGTCTCGCCCTCCGCCTCCACACCGTCGGGATGGTTGCGTGCGACGATCTCGCTCAGGGTCTCGGACGCGCCACCGATTCTCACGCCGCCATCCACGAACGCCGCGCCGGCCGGGTCCAGGCCGTGCAGTGCGGAGCGCGCATCGTTGCTCGCCGTGGCCAGTAGCTTCTCGCGCAGGGCCTCGCACGCGCGATGGAGCGCGGTGCACGAGTTGGTGGCGCCCCATGAGCCACCGGACCCCATGCTGACCGGGAACTCGGAACGTCCGAGCTCGACCCGCACGCGATCGGGAGGAAGCCCGAGCCCGTCGGCCGCCACCTGGGTCAGGATGGTGTAGGTCCCCGTGCCGATGTCGGTCATGTCCGACCGGACGACGGCAGTGCCGTCCGCCTGCAACCGCACCGCAACCTTCGTCGGTGCTTGCAGGTGCCCACGGATGGCGGCGGCCATCCCGTAGCCGACCATCCACCGTCCCTCCCGCAGGCTTGCCGCCTGGGCGGGGCGGCTTTCCCAGCCGAACCGGCGTGCCCCGTCGCGCAGGCACTCGACCAGGTGCCGGTCACTGAAGGGCACGCCTCGCTCGGGATCGAGCTCGGGCTCGTTGCGGATCCGCAGCTCGACGGGATCCATCTCGAGCGCATACGCCAGCTCGTCCATCGCCGACTCCACCGCCAGCAGACCCGGCGCCTCGCCCGGCGCGCGGACGTCTTCTCCCCGGGGCAGATCGAGCGGCACCAGCCGGTGGCGCGTCAAGCGGTGCGGTGCCGCGTAGAGGCTGCGGGTTGTCGTGGCGGTCGGCTCGATGTACTCCTCGTGGCGGTTCGTGTGCATCGTGACCTCGTGCGCGATCGCAACCAGCCGCCCGTCCCGCTCCGCGCCCAGTCGCACCCGCTGGCTCGATGTGGGGCGCACCCCGGTGAGGTGGAAGATCTGCTGCCGGGTGAGCGCGACCTTGACCGGCCGGTTCAACGCGCGGGCGGCGAACGCCGCCAGGATCGTTTCGTGATGGATCCTCAGCTTGGAACCGAATCCCCCACCGACGTACGGGGTGACGATGTGGATCCGCTCCGGGTCGATCTGCAGCGTGCTGGCGATCGAGGCCCGAGCGGCATCGACGATCTGGCTGCTGACATGGACGATCAGGTCCTCGCCGTGCGGTTCCACGAGACACGCATGCGGTTCCATCGGCTGGGAGAACTCGTAGGGCGTTGTGTAGCGCTCATCGATTCTGACCGGGGCGGTGTCGAACCCGGCATCGAAATCGCCCACGGCCGTGTCGGTCGGGATCATGCCGTAAATCAGACTGTCGGGCGCGTAGGCCTGATGCCGGCAGGCGGCGAAGTCGTAGGATCCCGCCTCGCCGGCGTACTCGATATCGACCAGCGGGGCCGCCGCCCGCGCCTGCTCGAAGGTCGCAGCGACGACCAGCGCCACCGGCTCACCGTAATGGCGAACGTCGGCTCTGCTCAGCACCGGGAAGGCGCGCCAATACTCAAAGGGAATGGACAGGTCCGGGGCGCCCTGTGCCGGGGTGTCGTGATGGGTCATCACCATGTGCACGCCGGGTGAGCGTTCGGCGCGGGCGGTGTCGATCCGGGTGATGCGTCCGGTGCCGATCGTCGCGCCCACGACGAACCCGTAGAGCGGTTGGCCGTCGTCCCAGTGCTCGTAGGCGTAGGTGGCCTGGCCGGCGACCTTCGCCGGCCCGTCGACGCGGTCGAGTGCTTGCCCGATCATCATCGCCTCCTCAACCCGCCTCGGTCGCCTGGGCGGCCTGCGCCAGCGTGCGGCAGAGCGTCCGGCGGGCCAGTTCGATCTTGAAGTCGTTGTGCCCGCGCCCCACGGCGTCCCGCATCGCCGCCTCTGCCGCGGCGCGATACGTGGCCATCGCGGCCGGATGCCCCGTCAACGCGGCCTCCGCCTCGACCGACCGCCACGGCTTGTGCGCCACACCGCCGAACGCCGCCCGGGCGCTGCTGATCGTTCCTCGATCCGTGGCCACGATCACCGCCACCGACACCAACGCGAACTCGTACGAGGCCCGGTCCCGGACCTTGCGGTAGATCTGCCGCCCCGGCGGCGGCGGGGGCAGAACCACCCCGGTGATCATCTCACCGGGCCGCAGTACGGTCTCGATATGCGGCGTATCGCCCGGCAGTCGGTGGAAGTCCGTGACAGCGACGCGGCGGGCCGAACCGTCGGCGTCGAGCAGTTCGACCTGCGCTTCCAGAACCGTCATCGCGACAGCCATGTCCGAAGGATGTGTAGCAATGCAGGCGTCGCTGACACCGAGGATCGCGTGAATCCGGTTGAACCCGCCGATCGCCGAACAACCCGAACCGGGATCCCGCTTGTTGCAACCCGCCGCCGTGTCATAGAAATACGGACAACGAGTTCGCTGCAACAAGTTTCCGCCGACCGACGCCTTGTTGCGCAACTGCCCCGACGCACCGGCCACCAGCGCCTGAGTCAGCACCGGATAGTGGGTCCGCACCCGTGCGTCCGCCGCCGTGTCGGAATTCGTTGCCTGCGCACCGATCCGCAACCCACCGTCGGGCAACTCCTCGATATCGGTCAACGGCAGCCGACTGATGTCGACCAGATGACTCGGTCGCTCGACCTCCAGCTTCATCAGATCCAGCAGGTTGGTGCCGCCACTGATGAACTTCGCACCCGGCCGCGACACCGCGGCTACCGCTCCCCGCGCGTCCGTCGCCCGCTCATAGGTGAAGGACCTCATCCCGGGCGCCCTTCAGAAACGACACGGATGGCCGCGACGATGTTCGGATAGGCCGCGCACCGACAGATGTTCCCGCTCATCCGCTCGCGGATCTCCTCATCGCTCAACGCGATCGGGGGGGACGACACGTCCGCCGTGGCGTGGCTGGGCCACCCTGCGTCCATTTCCGCGAGCATGCCGACCGCCGAACAGATCTGCCCCGGGGTGCAGTAGCCGCACTGGAAGCCGTCGCATTCGACGAAGGCGGCTTGCACAGGGTGCAGGTCCCCTGGCTCACCCATGCCTTCGATCGTCACGATCTCGTCGTCCTCGTGCATCACCGCAAGCGTCAGGCAGGAGTAGATCCTCCGACCGTTGACGAGCACCGTGCAGGCGCCGCACTGGCCGTGGTCGCACCCCTTCTTGGTGCCGCTCAGACGCAGATGCTCGCGCAGCGTGTCGAGCAGCGACGTACGCGTATCCACCTCCAGGCGCCGCTCACGACCGTTGACGTTCAGCGTGATCGCCAGGACGGGAAGTGCCTCGTCCCGGCGCGGTTCGACGGCGGTCGACGTCCCACCGGCCACACCGGATGACGCCGCCCACGTGGTGCCCGCATCTGCCTCGCTCATGAAAGTCCTCCTCGCCACCTCGTCGGGCGCTCCGAAGACCATCGTCACCGGCTCGGACACCAGCGGCGCGGGGCGAATGTCCGGGCCTGCACCGAGGCCCGATCGAGCCACTGCGCGACATCCAGCCCGGACCGGCGGCCGCTCCCCCGCACCTCTGCCACCAAGCCCAGCACTGCCAGACCGACCAGGACGCGATCCGGCGCTTGCCCGTTCACTCAGCCCGAACGCCGTGCGCGACACATCACGCGGCGAACCGGGCAACCGACCCGGTTCGGCGTCGGCGCACAGAAACTGGTGCAGCCAGGCAATGGGCCGGCGACTGCGCCGCACCCAACCGCCCGAGCCATGTGCACCCATCAGCGCCGGCCTGCCCGGCTACAGCTCGCGGGAACCAGCAGCGCTCGGCGGGCAACCACCAGGCAACACCACCACCAGTGTGAGTCTCCGTCGACCCACCCGAGGAGTATCCGCGACCGTGGACCCGGAAGCCATACCCCGAGCCGCCCGTCACAGACCGCGGTTGAGCCGCTTCCCGCAGCTCTCCCGCAGGAGCGCGTTCCTGGAAGCGGGTCGACGCGTCGTCGCTGCGTGATCGGTTCGGTCTCAGGCGGCCAGGGTCGCGTAGCGGCCGCGCCGGGCGACGAGGCTGTCGTGGGTGCCTGCCTCGACGATCCGGCCGTGGTCGATCACGACGATCCGATCGGCGTCGCGCACGGTAGAGAGCCGGTGGGCGATGGTGATCGTCGTTCGTCCCCGGCTGAGCTCGTCGAGGGCATGCTGCACGGCACGTTCGGTCTCGGTGTCGAGCGCGCTGGTCGCCTCGTCGAGGACCAGCACCCGCGGGTCGCGCAGCAGCGTGCGCGCGATCGCGATGCGCTGCTTCTCCCCGCCCGAGAAGCGGTGGCCGCGCGAGCCGACGAGGGTCTCGTAGCCGTCGGGCAGGCCGGCGATCAGGTCATGGATCTGCGCGGCCCGCGCCGCTGCCTCGATCTCGGCGTCCGTGGCGTCGGGCCGGGCGTAGCGCAGGTTCTCCCGAACGGTGGTGTGCAGCAGGTACGTCTCCTGGCTGACCACGCCGACGATCCGCGCGAGGTCGGCCAGGCGCATGTCCCGCAGGTCGACCCCGTCGATGGTGATGCGTCCGGCGTCGGGGTCGTGGAGCCGCGCGACCAGGGCCGCGAGCGTGCTCTTACCCGATCCGGTCTCTCCGACCAGGGCGAGGGTGGACCCCGCGGGGACGTCCAGGGTGATCCCGGCGACGGCGGCGGTCTTGCTGCCGGGATAGGTGTAGGTGATGTCCTCGGCGCGGACGTGCCCCTCGACCCGAGCCGGGTCGATGTCGACGGGCGAGGCAGGGTCGTCGACCTCCACCATCAGGTCGAGGTACTCGAAGATCCGTGCGAAGAGCGCCAGCGAGCTGACGAGCGACACCCCGACGTTCAGCAGGCCCATGATCGGCCGGAACAGCCCGGACTGCAGCGCGGTGAAGGCGACCAGCGTACCGATCGTCATCGCTCCGGCGGTGAACGGCAGACCAGCGCTGAGGTAGATGATCGCGGGGATTGCCGCGAAGACGACGGTGGTTGCCGCCATCCGCCAGCGCCCGGCGAGCTGGGAGCGCAGCTCGAGATCAACCAGTCGTTCGGACGAGGTGGTGAACCGCTCCACGAGCGCGGGCCCGGTGCCCATCGTCTTCGTGAGCTGCACCGCGCTGATCGACAGCCCCTCCTCGATGATGACGTTCAGGTCGGCCAGCTCGCGCTGCTGCGCCGCGGTGATCACGCGGCGCATCCGCGCCACTCGCCTGGTCAGCCAGATCGACGGTGGCAGCACCAGCAGCGAGACCACTGTCAGCTGCCAGCTCAGGGCGAGCATGGCAACCAGGGTCCCGACGACGGTCGTGAGGTTCGAGGCGAGCGAGGTGGCCGTCGAGGTGACGACGCTCTGCATGCCGCCGATGTCGTTGGTGATCCGCGACTGCACCTCGCCCGCGCGGGTGCGGGTGAAGAAGGCGATCGACTGGCGTTGCAGGTGGCTGAAGACGTCGGTGCGCAGCCGGTGCATGACCTTCTGGCCTACCTGCGTGGAGATCCAGGTCTGGATCACACCCAGTGCCGCGGTGACGGCGGCGACGGCGACAATGCCGATGACCAGCCACACGAGGAGGGTCAGGTTCTGGTGCGGCAAGGCGTCGTCGATGACGGCGCGCAGCAGGAACGGCGAGGCCAACGCGACGACGGACGACACGACGATGATGGCCGTGACTCCGGCGATGGACCAGCGGTGTGGGATGAAGAGCTGCGCGATTCGGCGCACCGACACGTCGCGTGCCTGCGCCTTCTCGGCAGCAGTGACACTGTGCCTGCCGGTGCGGAGCAGCTTCTCGGTCGAGATATCGGTTCCCAAGTTCGGTACGCCCTTCGTCGGGTGTGCTGAGGTTACCTCAACATGAGGTGACAACGATACTGGTTGCTAGGGTATTCCCGTGGAGGAGCCAGAGGAACCTGAGGAGACGCTCGCGGAGGCGTTCCGCGGGGTGGCGAGGCAGCTGCGGCACCAGACCCTGCGGACCCTGGCCCCGTGGGACGTCACCCCGTCGCAGGCGCGGGCTCTCGGAGTCCTCACCCGGCACGGGTCGATGCGGCTCGGCGCCCTCTCGGAGCACCTGCACATCGCCCCGCGCTCTGCGACCGAGGTGGTCGACGGGCTGGAGGAGGCCGGCCTGGTCGAACGCCATCCCGACCCCTGCGACCGCCGCGCCACCCTCGTGGCACTCACTGCCCGCGGCGGGCAGGTAGCCGCCGGAATCCGCGCCGCGCGGGCTGCTGAGACCGAGGGATTCTTCGCCCGGCTCGACGACGCCGACCGCGCATCGCTCGCCCGAATCCTGCGGACCCTGCGGCCCTGAGTCTGGTTCGGCGCCGCAATGCTGCTGCTCGCCGCCGGGGCGGGGATCCTCGCTCGCGGCGTGCACACCCGCTTCCGCTGACTGCCCCGGCCGGTCAGCCGGGCTCCAGCGGAAGCTCTACCACGATTGCCGTCCCGTCCCCGGGGCGGCTGTTGACCTCGATCGACCCGTTCAG
>JAODNO010000346.1 GCA_025465235.1 Pseudonocardia sp. | reverse complement strand
CGAGGCGCTCGTCCGGGCGCTGATCGTGGAAGAGCGTGAACAGCAGCTCGCCGACGCCGGAGGCGCGCGCCATCACGAACATGGCGGGGAGCTGGTCGTCGTAGACCCAGGCGTCGTAGAGGGCGATCCGCGTCACCCGCTCCGGCGCGGTGAGCGCCAGGGAGAGCGTCACGCTCGAGCCCCACGAGTGCGCGACCACGGCCGCGCGGTCGACGTGGACCGGGCCACGCCGGGTTTGCACGAGCACGGCACCCGGACCGGCCGCACTCAGCTCGCCCACCGCGTCGCTGTAGAGCGGGCGGCCGTCACGCCGGCCGATCCGGTACCGGAGTGCCACCCGGGCGCCCACCAGCTCGTCGGAGATCTCCATCCCGACCCATCCTGCTCCAGGCTCCCTTCGCCGGTACGAGCTGTGTCACACCGCCCCGGCTCCCGCTCCGATCAGCTGCCGAGACATACTGGGACCTGCCGTGAACGCCCGAGTGAAGGACCACCCGTGACCTACGTCATCGCCGAACCCTGCGTCGACCTCCTCGACAAGGCGTGCATCGAAGAGTGCCCGGTGGACTGCATCTACGAGGGCGGCCGGATGCTCTACATCCATCCCGACGAGTGCGTCGACTGCGGTGCGTGCGAGCCCGTCTGCCCCGTCGAGGCGATCTACTACGAGGACGACGTCCCCGAGCAGTGGAGCGCCTACACGAAGGCGAACGTCGACTTCTTCGACGAGCTGGGTTCGCCCGGCGGCGCGTCGAAGATCGGCAAGATCGAGCGCGACGTCGAGCCTGCCGCGAGCCTGCCGCCACAGCAGCACGACGAGTGAGGACCGCTTTGTGGTCACCCGCAGTGCGTTATGAAGCTCGACCTTCCTGACTTTCCCTGGGATTCACTCGCTGAGGACAAGGCGCTCGCCGCGGCTCACCCCGCCGGGATCGTCGATCTTTCGGTGGGCACCCCGGTCGACCCCGTCCCGGATGTCGTGCGCGCCGCTCTGGCCGGCCCCGCCGCCCACGAGCCGGGCTACCCGACAACCCACGGGCCTGACTCGTTGCGCGAGGCGATCGCCGGCGCGATGGCCCGGCGGTTCGGCGTGACGGTCGACCCGGTCGCGGTGCTGCCGACGATCGGGTCGAAGGAGCTCGTCGCGTGGCTGCCCACGCTGCTCGGGCTCGGGTCGGGCGACACGGTCGTGATCCCCGAGCTCGCTTATCCGACCTACGAGGTCGGTGCTCGGCTCGCGGGCACGGAGTTCGTCCGCACCGATTCCACGGCTGCGCTCGGCCCGCAGCGCACGGCGCTGACCTGGGTGAACTCTCCGTCCAACCCCACTGGGCGGGTGCTGCCGCCGGAGCACCTGCGCAAGGTCGTCGAGTGGGCCCGTGAACGCGGAGCCGTGGTGGCGTCCGACGAGTGCTACCTGTCACTGGCCCCCGCCTCGCAACGCGCGGTCTCCGTGCTCCACCCCGACGTCTGTGGGGGCTCCTTCGAGAACCTGCTCGCCGTGCACTCCATGTCGAAGTCCTCGAACATGGCCGGCTACCGGGGCGCGTTCGTCACGGGGGACCCGACGCTGATCGCCGACCTGCTGGAGGTGCGCAAGCACGCCGGCATGATCGTGCCCCGGCCGGTGCAGGCGGCGATGACCGCCGCGGCCTCCGACGACGCCCACGTGGTGGCGCAGGCCGAGGTCTACGCCCGCCGCCGGTCTCGGCTGCGGGCCGCGCTCGAGGCTGCCGGCCTGCGGGTGGACCACTCCGAGGCGGGGCTGTACCTGTGGGCCACCGCAGGTGAGCCGTCCCGCTTGACCGTGCGGCGGTTGGCGACGCAGGGTGTCCTGGTGGCACCCGGAGAGTTCTACGGTCCGGCGGGGGCGCAGCACGTGCGCGTGGCCCTGACCGCGACGGACGAGCGGATCGCGGCGGCAGCGGAGCGGTTGCCCGGAGCGTGACCTCCGGCTCCGGGACGACGTCGTCCAAACGGGCCGGGACGCGAGGGGTCCGGCCCGGTGTCGTGCTGCTCGGGTTGCTCGCCCTCGCGGTCAACCTCCGGGCGGCGCTGGCCGGTTATCCGCCGCTGCTCGAGACGGTGCGTGCCGAGCTCGGTACGTCGGCAGCCGTGGCCGGTTTCGTACAGGCCGGTGCCGTGCTGATGATGGCGGTCGGGTCGTTCGCCGGGTCCACCGTGGGGGCGCGGTTCGGGCGGGAGCGGGCGCTCGGCGGCTCTGTCGGGTTGGTGGCTCTGGGCAGCATCGTGCGGGGCGTACCGGCGCTGCTGCCGCTGATCGCGGGCAGCCTGCTCGTCGGGCTCGGGATCGGGCTGGCGGGGGTGCTGCTGGCCGGTGTCGTCAAGGAGCACCTCGCGGAGCGGGCTGGTGCCGCGACCGGTGGTTACGTGGTCTCGATGCTGGTCGGAGCGACGGTCGCCAGCGCCGTCGCCGTGCCGTTGGCCACGGCGTTGGGGGGTTGGTCGCGCTCCCTGGCCGTGTGGGCCGTCCCGGCGGTGCTGGCCGTGGCGGTCTGGGTGCCGGTCGCGCGCCGGACGGGTGCTCCCGACCGCGCAGCCCCGCGCCTGTCGCTGCCGTGGCGGTCCGGGTTCGCCCGGACCGTGGCCTGCTACCAGGCCGGCACGTCGCTCATGTTCTACGGCTGGCTCACCTGGCTGGCGCCCTACTACGAGGGGCAGGGCTGGAGCTCCCAGCGCGCGGGCCTGCTGCTCGCCGTGTGGACCGTCGCGCAGATCCCCGCGGCCCTGCTCGTCCCGGCGCTCGCGGAACGCCGACGGCGCTGGCGGTTCTGGTCCGAGCTGACACTCGGCGCCGGGGCGGCGGGCACGCTCGGCGCGATCGTGCTGCCCACGCCGCCGCTGGCCGGGCCCTGGCTGTGGGCGGTGTTGATCGGGATCGGGGTCGGGTCGGGCTTCCCGCTCGGCCTCACGGTGATCGCATGGCGCACCGCGGACGGCGCCGCCAGCGCGGCCACGAGCGGACTGGCCCTCGGCGTCGGTTACATCAGCGCAGGCCTGGGTCCGCTGGTCATGGGCGCGCTGATCGACCTGACGAAGGGCTTCTCCGCGGCACTCGCGGTGCTGCTGGCGGCAGCCGCCCTCCAGGGTTGGGCGGCCTGGCGGATCGGCGACCGCCCTGCCCACTGATCCCGCACCCCGCGCGCGGAGCGCGTCAGAGGTCGGCGATCCGGTCGGCGACCTGAGTCCAGGCCGACAGCCATTCGGCTCGCTTGTGTTCCGCTCTCGCCCTCTCGCGTTCCACCAGGCGACCGGCCACGAACACCACGTGCGCGTCGGGGAGCTCGCCGAGGCCGTCGAGCAGCTCACGGATGCGCTGCTCGGCCACGCAGGCATCCTGGTGGTCGCCCAGGACCTCCTGGAGCTGTGCGGTGGCAGCGAGCAGTCGCTTGACCGCTCGTCCCTGTCCCGCCTCGGAACGGCCATGTCGCTCCTGAGTCCGCAGCCCCGGCGCGACCAGCTCCCCCGTGTAGCGCACTCGCTTGCCGAGGATGCGCAGCTCGTGCAGAACGGCGTCCGGCGGGTCCTCCCCGGCCTTCTCCACGGCCCTGCGCATCCTGTAGGCCTCGGCGCGGACCAGGTCGACGAGCTCGGGCTGGGCTCGGGTGGCCGACGGGGTGGGCAGGGGCAGCCGGATGGCGTCGGCGAGGCGCTCCAGCAGCGCGGTGTACCGGGGCGCGTCGAGGGCGGCCAGCATCTGTGCACGAGCTGACCGGTGCTCGCCCTCAAGCGTGTCCACGAGCACCCCGCCCGCCGCCCGCTCCCGCTCCGGAAGAGAGGCGATCTCCCCGCGCAGCCGCAGCAGCATGACGTCGAGGTCTCGGACGGGACCGAGTGCCCGCCCGAGCCAGCCCAGCTCGGCACGCAGGCCGTCGGCCCACGCGGAGTCGAGCAGCGGCCTGGCCGCCTTGAGTGCGGCCCGCATCCGCCGCACCGCGACCCGCATCTGGTGCAGGTCCTCGATGTCCGCACCGCTCCGGGTGCCCGGGTCGTGGTGCAGCAGGGCGCGCAGCCGCAGGTCGAGCGCAGCCCGCACGTGCTGCACGGGCGGGTCGGACGGTGCGGCGTCCAGCGGCGCCGGCAGATCCGCCACGTCGATGGGGAGTTGCCGGGAGCGCCGCGAAGCCAGGGTGGGCACGACGGTAAAGACTACGTGCGACCCGTTTGTCAGTTGGCGTGCAGGGCGGCGTTCAGGGCGATGCCCTCGCCGGTGCGGGCCAGCACCTCGACGGCGCCGGTCACCGAGTTGCGGCGCAGCAGCATGCCGTTCTGCCCGGACAGGGTGCGCGCGGCGACCGTCCCCCCGTCCGGGAGGACGACCTTGGTGCCCGCGGTGACGTACAGCCCGGCCTCGACGACGCAGTCGTCGCCCAGCGAGAGGCCGATCCCGGCGTTGGCCCCGATCAGGCACCGCCTGCCCACCGACACCACCTCCTTGCCGCCGCCGGAGAGCGTTCCCATGATCGACGCGCCGCCACCGACGTCGGAGCCGTCACCGACGACGACGCCGGCCGAGATTCGCCCCTCGACCATCGACGCCCCGAGCGTGCCCGCGTTGTAGTTGACGAAGCCCTCGTGCATGACCGTGGTGCCCTCGGCCAGATGCGCACCCAGCCGCACCCGGTCGGCGTCGGCGATCCGGACGCCCGTGGGGATGACGTAGTCGACCATCCGAGGAAACTTGTCCACGCCGAGCACGGTGACGGGGCCGCGGGCGCGCAGGCGGGCACGGGTGAGCTCGAAGCCCGGCACCGCGCACGGCCCGTGGTCGGTCCAGATCACGTTGGCGAGCAGCCCGAAGATCCCGTCGAGGTTCACCGCGTGGGGGGCGACGAGGCGGTGGCTGAGCAGGTGCAGCCGCAGGTAGACGTCGTGCGTGTCGACGGGCGGGTCGGCGAGCGAGTCGATCACGGTGCGCACCACGACGGTCCTGACACCGCGGGCGTCGTCGGCCCCGGCGAGGTGCTCGAGGTCGGCTGTGACATCGGGCGCATCGACGCCGAGCGCGGGCGAGGGGAACCAGGTGTCGAGAACGACGCCGTCGGTTCCGTCGGTGCTGTCGGCGCCGTCGACGGGCAGTGTGATGGTGGCCAGGCCGGTGCCGGAAGCGCCCTCCCGGCGGTGTGCGGTGCTCACGGACACCAACGGTATCCCGCTGCGCCCGTGTGACCGCGGCCCGGGCGGCGGATTCCGCCGGGTAGCGTCGCCCTTCGTGACGATCCCCGCACTGGACCTCACCGCAGACCCCGTCGACCTGTGCGCCGCACTGGTCGACGTGCCCAGTGTCTCCGGTGACGAGGGCGCGCTCGCCGACGCGGTGGAGCGGGCGCTGCGCGAGCAGGCACCTCACCTGGAGCTGCTGCGATCGGGAGACGCGGTGCTCGCCCGGACGAACCTGGGACGGCAGCGGCGGGTGCTGCTGGCGGGGCATCTCGACACGGTCCCCATCGCCGAGAACGTCCCCAGCAGGCGCGACGGGGAGTTGCTCTACGGCTGCGGCACGACGGACATGAAGTCGGGCGACGCCGTCATCGCCCACCTCGCGGCCACGCTCACCGAGCCCCGCCACGACCTCACGGTCGTGTTCTACGACTGCGAGGAGGTGGAGGCCGACCGCAACGGGCTCGGGCGCATCGAGCGCGAGCACCGTGACTGGCTGGATGCCGACCTCGCGATCCTGAGCGAGCCGACCAACGCCGGCGTGGAGGCCGGGTGCCAGGGGACGTTGCGCGCCGAGATCACCACCCGGGGCAGGCGCGCCCACTCCGCGCGGTCGTGGCACGGTCGCAACGCGGTGCACGCCGCCGCGGCGGTGCTCGAGCGGCTCAACACCTACACCGCCCGAGAGGTGGACATCGACGGCTGCGTCTTCCGCGAGGGGATGCAGGCGGTGCGGATCGCCGGAGGCGTGGCCATGAACGTGGTGCCCGACGAGTGCGTCGTCACGGTCAACTTCCGGTTCGCCCCCGACCGGGACGGCGCGGCGGCGGAGGCCCACGTCCGCGAGATGTTCGACGGGTTCGAGCTCGCCGTCACCGATCTCGCGCCGGGCGCGCTTCCGGGGCTCACCGCGCCTGCCGCAGGCGAGTTCATCGCCGCGACGGGTGCCAAGCCCTCGGCCAAGTACGGCTGGACCGATGTCTCGCGCTTCGCCGCGCTCGGCATCCCCGCGGTGAACTACGGCCCCGGTGACCCGAATCTCGCCCACACCCGCGAGGAGCACGTCGACATCCGCCAGATCACCGACACCGCCACGGTTCTGCGCCGCTTCCTTTCGCCCTGAGCGCATCGGGGGGCGTCGGCGATGTCGGCAATATCACCGGCCTGCGGGCACGGGGGCGAGCGGTCGGTGCCGGTCTCACTACTCTGGCGACCATGACCGCCAGCGGGAACCGGCGTCCCGACGACAAGCAGCCCGAGCAGAAGCAACGGGGTCGCGTGGTGCTGCGGCGCGAGTACCGCAACGAGTCCTCCACCACCGACCAGCGGTTGCTGGACTCGCGTGGCCCCAGCGACTGGGTGCACACCGACCCGTGGCGGGTGATGCGCATCCAGGCCGAGTTCGTCGAGGGCTTCGGCATGCTGGCCGAGCTGCCCCGCGCCGTCACCGTGTTCGGCTCCGCACGCACGGGGCCCGGCCACCCCGAGTACGCCCAGGGCCTGGCGCTGGGCGCCGCGCTGGCCGAGGCCGGGTTCGCGGTGATCACCGGCGGTGGCCCCGGGGTGATGGAAGCCGCCAACAGGGGCTGCTCCGAGGCGGGCGGACTCTCGGTCGGGCTCGGCATCGAGCTGCCCTTCGAGCAGGGCCTCAACAACTGGGTCGACCTCGGCATCAACTTCCGGTACTTCTTCGCCCGGAAGACCATGTTCGTCAAGTACTCGCAGGCGTTCGTCTGCCTGCCCGGGGGCTTCGGCACGCTCGACGAGCTGTTCGAGGCGCTCACCCTCGTACAGACGAAGAAGGTCACGAAGTTCCCTGTGGTCCTACTGGGCAGCGAGTACTGGGGCGGGCTCTACGAGTGGATCGCGGACACCGTGCGCGCGAGCGGCAAGGTCGGGGACAAGGATCTCGCCCTCCTGCACGTCACCGACGACGTCGACGATGCCGTGAAGATCGTGCAGGAGGCGTGGCGCGCGTGGGAGGAAGCGCATTGACCGGGCGTTCGGTCGCTGTCTGCGTCTACTGCGCATCCATTGAGGGCATCGCGCCCCACTACCTCGAGCTCGCCGCAGAGGTGGGCCGGCAGATCGCCAGCCGCCGCTGGGAGCTGGTGTCCGGCGGTGGGCGGGCGGCGATGATGGGCGCGATCGGCGCGGCGGCCAGGGCGGGCGGGGCGCGCTCCACCGGCGTCATTCCACGCGCGCTGGTGGATCTCGAATGGGCCGACCACGACTCGGACGAGCTGCTCCTCGTCGACACCATGCGCGAGCGCAAGGCGTTGATGGAGGCGCACGCCGACGCGTTCCTCGCCCTGCCCGGCGGCATCGGGACGTGCGAGGAGTTCTTCGAGGTGTGGACGGCGGGCTACCTGCGGATGCACGCCAAGCCAGTCGTGCTGCTCGACCCGGACGGGCACTACACGGGGCTGCTGGACTGGGTGCGCGGGCTGGGGGAGCGTGGGTTCGTCCGGCCGGAGGCCCTGGCGCGGCTCGTGGTCGTCACCGACGTGGCCGCCGCACTCGACGCCTGCGCCAGCCCGGTCGACATGTCACCATCCCAGTCGTGACGGGTGCAGCGGGCGTGATCCGGTTCGGGAAGCGGGAACCGGCACAGGACCGCGCGCTGGTGATGGCGATCGTGAACCGCACGCCCGACTCGTTCTACGACCGTGGTGCCACCTTCGGGGACGGTGCGGCGATGGCCAAGGTCGACGCCGCGCTCGCCGAGGGCGCGGACATCATCGACATCGGGGGTGTGAAGGCGGGGCCGGGCCCCGATGTCGATGTGGCCGAGGAGGTCCGCCGCGTCGTCCCGTTCGTCGCAGCGGTGCGCGAGCGCTACCCGGATGTCGTGATCAGCGTGGACACCTGGCGTGGCGAGATCGGCAGGCTGGCCGTCGCCGAGGGGGCCGACCTGCTCAACGACACGTGGGCCGGTGCCGACCCGGCACTGGGCGACGTGGCCGCCGAGACCGGGGTCGGCATCGTGTGCTCGCACACGGGCGGAGCGTTACCCCGGCGCCGGCCGCACCGGGTGCGGTACGCCGACGTCGTGGCCGACGTGCTGGCCGACGTCTGCGGCCAGGCGGAGCGGCTCGTGGCGCTCGGCGTGCCCCGGGAGGGCATCCTCGTCGATCCCACGCACGACTTCGGGAAGAACACCTTCCACGGGCTCACCCTGCTGCGGCGCTGCGACGAGCTGGTGGCCGCGGGCTGGCCGGTCCTCATGGCGCTCTCCAACAAGGACTTCGTCGGCGAGACGCTGGGTGTCGCGGAGGTGACCGAGCGGCTCGAGGGCACCCTCGCCGCCACGGCGCTGGCCGCAGCCGCCGGTGCGCGCGTGTTCCGCGCTCACGAGGTGGCAGCCACCCGCCGTACCGTGGACATGGTGGCCGCGATCGCGGGTACCCACCCACCTGCCCGAACGGTCCGCGCCCTGGCGTGACCCTGACGTCATCGGCAATGGGGCCGCCCTTCGACCGCGTAGGAGAGGCCCATGGAGCGCGTCACCGAGGAGTGGTTCGGCCGTCGCACGTGGCAGGAACCCGGATGGAGCGTCGACGAGCTGGTGGCAGCGAAGGCGGGCCGCCGGGTGTCCGTCGTGCTGCCCGCGCTCGACGAGGAGGCCACAGTCGGCGCGATCGTCGCAGCGATCGTGCCGCTGACTCTGGGGACAGCGCCACTGGTGGACGAGCTGGTCGTGGTGGACTCCGGCTCGACCGACCGCACCGTGGAGTTCGCGGCGGCGGCCGGGGCCAGGGTGGTGCTGCGCACCGACGTCCTCGCGGAGCTCCCGCCCGTGCCCGGCAAGGGCGAGGTGCTCTGGCGCTCGCTCGCCGCCACCACGGGTGACGTCATCTGCTACCTCGACTCCGACCTGGTCGACTTCGACGCCGGATTCGTCCCGGCACTGCTCGGTCCGCTGCTCACCGAACGGGGAGTCGCACTGGTCAAGGGCTTCTACCGGCGCCCCCTGCGGCTGGAGACCACGGAGGCCGACACCGGTGGCGGCAGGGTCACCGAGCTCCTCGTGCGGCCGCTGCTCGCGGCGCTGCAACCGGAGCTCGCCGGCATCGTCCAGCCGCTCGGCGGGGAGTACGCCGGAACGCGGGAGCTGCTGGAGTCGGTGCCGTTCGCGGCCGGGTACGGCGTGGAGATCGGACTGCTGCTCGACACGTACGCCACACTCGGGCTGGACGCGCTGGCGCAGGTCAACCTCGGCGTGCGTAAGCACCGCAACCGATCGCTGCTGCAGCTCGGGGTGATGGCCCGGCAGATCCTCGCTGCGGCGCTCACCCGGTGCGGTGTACCGGACACGGGAGCGGCGCTCACGCAGTTCCTGCAGGTCGACGGCGAGTGGCTACCGTCGTCCACCGCGATCGGCGGCACGGAGCGGCCACCGATGCGTGAGGTGCTGGTGCGCTGACCGGGCACGCGTGGTGGGATTGCCCAGGTGGGGACCGCGCTGATCTATCTGATGATCGTCGCCGTCGTGGCCGCGGTGTTCTTCGGGCTGGCGGCAGTCGTGTTCGGGCGCGGCGAGGAGCTGGCCCCCCTGCCTCCCGGCGCCACGCCCACGCGGTTGCCAGCTGGTGAGCTCGACGGTGAGGACGTCCGCGAGCTGCGGTTCCAACAGGCGCTGCGCGGCTACCGGATGGACGAGGTCGACTGGGTGCTCGACCGGCTGGCCGACGAGTTGGACCGGGCCGGGGTGGAACGCGACGGGCTGCTCGCTCGGGTCGCGGAGCTGGAGGCGGAGCTGGCCGGCGCCGGGCTGCGGGCGGAGGGAGACCGATGACTGCACGGGTCGAGCTGACCGTCCCGGTCGACGTCGAAGCGCCCGCCGAGGCCGCGTGGCGAACGATCACGGACTGGCAGGGACAGGGCGAGTGGATGCTCGGCACGAGGGTCGGCGTCACGAGCGCAGGTGACGGCCGGGAGCTGGGGGCGCGGCTGCGCGCGGTGACGGGCTTCGGGCCGGTCGGGTTCGCCGACACGATGGAGATCGTCGAGTGGACCGTGCCGGACGGGCCCGGCCCGCGGCGCTGCGTCGTGCGGCACACGGGGTCGGTGGTGCGCGGCGACGGGGTGTTCGAGGTGGTCGAGCTGGGCCCCGAGCGCGCCAGGGTGCTGTGGAGGGAGCTGCTGGACCTGCCGCTGGGTCCGCTCGGCCGGTGGGGCTGGCCACTGGTCCGGCCCGCCTTCCGCGCCGGTGTCGCGTACTCGCTGCGCCGGATGGCCCGGCTCTGCGCGGCGAGGTACCGCGGCGATGCCTGAGTCCGACGGGCGGCAGCGGTGCGGCTGGGCAGGCACCGCGCCGGAGTACGTCGCCTACCACGACGAGGAGTGGGGCCGCCCGCTTCGTGGCGTCGGGGCGATGTTCGAGCGGCTGAGCCTGGAGGCGTTCCAGTCCGGGCTGTCCTGGCTGGTGATCCTGCGTAAGCGGCCGGCGTTCCGCACGGCGTTCGCCGGTTTCGACCCGGCGGCGGTGGCGCGGTTCGACGACGCGGACGTCGGGCGCCTGCTGGCCGACGCCGGCATCGTGCGCAACCGGGCGAAGATCGAGGCGACCGTGCACAACGCACGCCGGGTACTGGAGTTGGAGAACCCGCTCGACGAGCTGCTGTGGTCGTTCGCACCCGACCCCGGGGTGCACCGGCGGCCAGTGACGCTCGCCGAGGTGCCCGCGACATCAACGGAGTCGGTGGCGATGGCCCGCGAGCTGAAGCGCCGCGGCCTGCGGTTCGTCGGGCCCACCACCTGCTACGCCTTGATGCAGGCCGCAGGTCTGGTCGACGACCACGTGCAGGCGTGTTGGCGTGCGGCAACCGGATGACTCCACTGTGCAGCATCCGGGCGGGTTGATCGCTCCGGTTACACCCGGGTCGGGCGGATGAGGAAAGATGTTCGCAGCATCCCGCCGCGCGCTCTCCCCGGCGCAGCGGCGCACCCTGCAAACGACGACGGAGGGAGCAGGAGATGGCGGCGATGAAGCCCCGGACCGGCGACGGTCCCCTGGAGGTGACCAAGGAGGGTCGGGGCATCGTGATGCGCGTCCCCCTGGAGGGCGGCGGCCGCCTGGTCGTGGAGATGTCGGCGGAGGAGGCCAGCGACCTCGGTGACGCGCTCAAAGCCGCCTCTGGCTGACGAGTACGAGGCACCCGTGCGCGGTAATGAGTGCCAGGGCACTCGTTACCGCGCACGAGTCAGGGTCAGCTCAGCGCAGGGCCCGGTAGATCTCCACCGTGCGCGCTGCCGCCTCCTCCCAGGCGAACTCCCGCTCCGCCCGCTTCCGGCCCGCCGCCCCCATCGCCGCTGCCTGCGCCGGATCGGCCAGTAGCGCGTTCACGGCGTCGGCGAGCCCGGTGCGGAACTCCTCGACCAGGTGCTCGTCGAAGTGCACCAGCAGCCCCGTCTCGCCGTCGGCGACGACCTCGGGGATGCCGCCGACGTCGGAGGCCACCACTGCGGTGCCGCAGGCCATCGCCTCCAGGTTCACGATCCCGAGCGGCTCGTACACAGAGGGGCAGACGAACACCGTGGCCGCGGACAGCAGCTGTCGCACCTCCGCGGTCGGGAGCATCCGGCGGATCCACACCACCCCTGGACGCGTCGCGCTCAGCTCGGCGACAGCCTTCTCGGTCTCCTCGGCGATCTCCGGCGTGTCCGGAGCCCCGGCGCACAGCACGATCTGGGCGTCGCGGTCGATCCGGTGTGCGGCGGCCAGAAGGTGCCCGAGGCCCTTCTGCCGGGTGATGCGCCCGACGAACACCACGCTCGGGCGCTCGGGGTCGATGCCGGCCGCGTGTACGGCATCACGCGCGGGGTCGGGATGGTAGAAGGCGGTGTCGATTCCGTTGTGCACCACGTGCACGCGCCCCGGATCCAGGGCGGGGTAGCAGTCGAGGACGTCACGCCGCATGCCTTCGCTCACCGCGATCACGGCGTCGGCGTGCTCGTAGGACGTGCGCTCCACCCACGACGAGAGCCGGTACCCGCCCCCCAGCTGCTCGGCCTTCCACGGCCTGCGCGGCTCCAGCGAGTGCGCAGTCACCACGTGCGGCACGCCGTGCAGGATCTTGGCCAGGTGGCCGGCCATGTTCGCGTACCAGGTGTGGGAGTGGACCAGGTCGACGGCGGGGGGACCGGCGAGGGCAGCGACCATCGACAGGTCGACGCCGAGGGTCTGCAACGCCGGGTTCGCCTCCGCCAGTGCGGTGGGAGGGAGATGCGCGTGGGTATCCGGCCGGTCGGGCCGCGGCTCGCCGAAGCAGTGGACGTCGACGTCGACGAGCTCGCGCAGAGCCGGCACGAGGTGCTCGACGTGGACGCCGGCTCCGCCGTAGACGTCGGGGGGGTACTCGCGAGTGAGCAGGCCGATGCGCACACGGGGACGGTAAGGCATCGAAGTGTGGCGCGCCGGGAGGTACGTCCGATGCGTGGAGTTCCCCGGTTCGACGCTGGCTTCCGGTGGCCCGCCACGGTAGGAGAGCACTAGGGTCGGCTGCGTGACGATGCTGCCGGCACGCCAGGGCACTGGGCCCATGATCGGAGCGCCGGAATGACCGCGGCCCGCGTGTCACCCGCCTCGCCGCGTGCGATGGCCGCGAACGTCCTCGGCATCGTTCTCGCCGGAGGCGAGGGCAAGCGGCTGTGGCCACTCACCGCCGACCGGGCCAAGCCCGCGGTGCCGTTCGGCGGCAACTATCGGTTGATCGACTTCGTGCTGTCCAACCTGGTGAACTCCGGGATGCACCGCATCTGCGTGCTCACGCAGTACAAGTCGCACTCGCTGGACCGCCACATCTCCACCACCTGGCGCCTGTCCAGCGTGCTGGGCCAATACATCACCACGGTCCCGGCTCAGCAGCGCCTCGGCAGGCGCTGGTACACGGGCAGCGCCGACGCCATCTTCCAGAGCCTCAACCTGGTCTACGACGAGCGGCCGGACTACATCGCGGTCTTCGGTGCCGACCACGTGTACCGGATGGACCCCGGCCAGATGCTGGCCCGGCACATCGAGAGCGGCGCGGGCGTCACCGTCGCGGGCATCCGGGTGCCGCGCGCCGAGGCCAAGGCCTTCGGCGTGATCAAGTCCGACGCCGACGGCCGGATCATCGACTTCCTCGAGAAGCCGTCCGACCCGCCTGCCGTGCCCGACGACCCCGACGTCACCTTCGCGTCGATGGGCAACTACATCTTCACCACGGAGGTGCTGCTCGACGCGCTGCGGGCCGATGCAGAGGACGGCGACTCCGACCACGACATGGGCGGCGACATCATCCCGAGGCTCGTCGGCCAGGGTGACGCGGCGGTGTACGACTTCGCCGACAACGTCGTGCCGGGTGCCACCGACCGCGACTCCGGCTACTGGCGTGACGTCGGCACCGTCGACGCCTACTACGAGGCGCACACCGACCTCGTCTCGGTGCACCCGATCTTCAACCTCTACAACGACCTCTTGCCCATCCGCACGGCGATGGCGCCCCTGCCGCCTGCCAAGTTCGTGGAGGGCGGCATCGCCCAGGACTCGATCGTCGGGGCCGTCA
>JAODNO010000240.1 GCA_025465235.1 Pseudonocardia sp. | reverse complement strand
CTGCACTCGGTTGGCCCAGGTCAGATACTCCATCGCCGGGTGGACACCCTCGAGTTCGCGGCCCGTTGCAGTGAGCTCGCGCCAGGCCCTGGCACCGCCGGCCAGAACCAGGGCGTCGGTCCGGCACCGGAGCTGCTCGACCGGGAGGTCGAGACCGACCTCCACTCCAGCTCGGAAGGTCGTGCCTTCCGCCATCATCTGCCGGAGGCGCCGGTCGAGCCGGCGTTTCTGCATCTTGAACTCGGGGATGCCATAGCGCAGCAGCCCGCCGAACCGGTCGGCCCGCTCATAGACAACCACGTTGTGGCCCACCCGGGTGAGCTGCTGGGCGGCGGCGAGCCCAGCCGGACCGGAGCCGATGACGGCGACGGTTCGACCCGTCCGCATCTTCGGCGGGAGCGGCGTCACCCATCCGTGGTCCCAGGCGCGGTCGATGATCTGCAGCTCGACATGCTTGATCGTGACCGGTCCGGTGTTGATCGCCAGCACGCACGCGTCCTCGCACGGAGCGGGACACAGCGTCCCGGTGAACTCCGGGAAGTTGTTCGTCGCGTGTAGCCGTTCGATCGCCCGCCGCCAGTGACCGCGCCCGACCAGGTCGTTCCATTCCGGGATCAGGTTGCCCAGCGGGCAGCCCTGGTGGCAGAAGGGGACACCGCAGTCCATGCACCGTCCGGCCTGCCGGCTCAGCCGATCGTCCGGCAAGGGCTCGTGAACCTCGTTCCAGTCGCGCAGGCGCAGGTCGACCGGGCGCCGCCGCGGGGGCTCGCGGGGTGTGCGGAGGAATCCCCAGGGGTCGCCCATCACCGGCCTCCCCGATTGGTCACGCCTGCGTCGGCATCGGGTCGGAATACGGTGCACCCGCTGTTGGATCGAGGGCAAGGGCTCCCGCCCTGACCCGCCGCCCAACGGCCTAGTCGCGGATCCGGGGCAGAGCCAGGACGGGCTGGTGTCCGGCTCCGGAGGCGCTGCCGTCCAGAGCCTCATCGAGCCGGAGTAGCAGGTCCTGGAGCAGCTCCTTGTCGTGGGACGACGCGAACAGCTCGGTCTGGCTCCGCTCGATGACGGCGGCGAGACGACGGTGCAGGCTCTTTCCCCGAGGTGTCAGGAAGAGGCGTACGCGCCGCCTGTCCTCGAGATCCACCCTCCGGTAGACGACGTTGTTCGCGACCAGCCTGTCCACGAGGCGAGTCAGTGCGGGCGGGCGCAACCCGACGTGGTCGGCGACCACGGCCATGGGATACCCGGAACCGTCCGCGAGGAGGTTGAGCACTCGCCATTCCTCGACGTCGCAGCCCTCGGGTGCGAGTGCCGCGCGCAGCTGCTCCGCCACTCGTCGTTCGACGAGGCTGAGGAGGTGGGAGAAATCACGGGACAAGTGCGAGGGATTCATTGCCTGCCTGGCCCTTCTCAGCCTACGTTGCTCTCCCACACTAGACGAGTCCCTCGCCGATCATCCCATCACAGCACCGTCGCCGCTCCCGCTCTGCCAGCTGGATTCGCACCAGACGCACTCCGTTGGAGATGCCCGTGCTCGAGTCGTCGGTCGACCTCGAACTGCTCGGTGCCCGGGATCAGGTGAACGTCGCTCTGGTCATTCCACGCCAAGGCCCCCTCGGCATCATCGGTCCTTCCAGCGAGCTGAGCGCGGAGTTGGCGACGGCGGAGATCAACGAGGCAGGGGGCGTTCTCGGCCGGCAACTGCGGCTCATCCCGGTCGACGGCGGAGCTGATCCGAGCGCCGTCGCGAGCGAGGTCGGTGCGCTCGTGTCGCTCGGCGTCGTGGACGCGGTTATCGGCACCCACACATCGGCAGTCCGTCACCAACTCGTCCCGCGTGTCGCACATCGGCTTCCCTATGTCTACACCTCCATCTACGAAGGTGGAGAACGCAACCCGGGAGTATTCTTCACCGGCGAGACACCAGGTCGCCAACTGCGGCCGGGAATGCAATTTCTTGCCGACGAGTACCGCGTGCGACGTTGGTGTGTGGTGGGCAATGACTACGTGTGGCCCAGGAGATCGGCGGCGGCCGCCCGGCACTTCGCGCGAGTCGGGTGGGCGGATCGCCGAGGAGATGTACGTTCCGCAGGGCACCGTCGACTTCTCGAGTGTTGTCGAGCGCGTGGAACGGTCCGATGTCGACGCCGTGCTCGTGCTGCTCGTCGGCCAGGACGCGATCCAGTTCCATCGGGCCTTCGCCGAGCGTGAGCTCCACCGCCGGTGCCTTCGCCTCACCACCCTGATGGATGAGAACATGCTGCTGGCGGCCGGCCCGGAAGCCACGATCGGCCTGTTCGCGGCGGCCGGCTACTTCGAGTCCCTGATCACACCCGAACGCCTCGAGTTCGGCAGCCGGTACGCGCGACGGTTCGGTGTCGACGCACCGCCCGTCGGCAATCTGGGGCAGTCCTGCTACGAGGGCGTGCGCCTGCTGCACGCGCTGCTCGAGCAAGCGCGATCCGTTGATGTACACGCCATCAACGCGGTGGCGGACACCGTGTCCTACGCGGGCGCGAGGGGACTGCGGCACCTGCGCGACGGCCATGCCGCCCAGCGGATCTACCTGGCCGAGGCCGACGCGCTGGAGTTCTCCGTGGTGGCGGAGCTGGCGGAGCCGGAGCGTTCGACCACCTTCCGGCAACCAAGCGGCGGAGACTGAGCCCTGCCTGACTCTCGGATCAGGAAAAGTCACCACAACGGCAGTCATGATGAGCTGATCGTGAATCAAATAAGCTGCGAGTGCGGGTACTCGGTGCGGGACAACGAGTCGTTGAATCGACTATGCACCACGTTTCGTCCGCTCACCCCGATCTGGTCGATACGGTAACGCCTGACGTGGGCCGAGGCTGGATAGAATTGGCGCCTGAGTACGTACCGACTTCCGCTCCGGTGCAGGTGGACGTCTCCGCTCAGTTATTCTCGCTGCCCGCTTCTCGGGGAACTTGAGGCCCGGAAAGTTTCCTGGCTGTTGAACATGCAGGTCAGCGAGGCATCGGTAACGTCGATGCAACAAGAGGCGGGTAGATGTAACAGGATGTACAGCTTCTGTGCACTGTCCGCAACATCGTGTCCTTAGGGTTCGGATCCGTCGGTGATCAACCCCGAGGAGTGGCGGTCGAGATGGTGTTGTCCCGAAGTTGTTCGAGGCGGACGTCGGCGTTTCGGCGTTCAGGTGCGCGGGCCCTCGCCGTCGTCTTCGCCCTCTCCGTACTCGCCGCATGCGGGGGGCCCGGGAATGCGGCATCGGGGGATGCGGGCCCGCCTCGGAGCGGCGGGACGCTCGCCATCGGAATCGAGTCGGAGGTCGACATCCTCGACCCGCAACGCGCGGGTGGGTGGGTTTCCTGGCGGGTGAACCGGCAGATCTTCGAGCCACTGGTCGACGAGGACCTGTCCGTTCCTTCCGGGCAAGCCGCGGTGCCGCCGCTCCGACCGGGTCTGGCCGAATCGTGGGAGATCTCCCCGGACGGGAAGGTCTACACGTTCCACATCCGGCCCAACGTGAAGTTCCACGACGGAACTCCGCTGGACGCGGCCGCGGTCGAGTTCAACGTCCGGCGCATGTGGGACAAGAGCTTCGAGTTCTACGACGCGAAGGCGGCCGGCCAGACCACTTTCGTCTGGCAGCACCTGGAATCCGTCACGACCCCTGACCGGATGACCGTGAGGTTCACGATGACGCAGGCCTTCGAACCGTTCCTGCGGCTGCTGCCCCAGGGCGGCAGCGGATCGACCGGCATCATCAGTCCGACCGCGGTGCGTACCTACGGCAACGACAACGTGGCCGAACACCCTGTGGGTACCGGACCCTTCAAGTTCGTCGACCGGGTCCGCGGACAGCGGATCACCCTGGAACGCAACGACGACTACTGGGGCGACAAGCCGTACCTGGACCGCGTGGTGTTCCGGCCGTTGCCCGATCCTTCCGCTCGCGTTGCCGCCCTGCGGGCCAACGAGGTGGACATGATCGCTGTGCCGCCGCCGGACAGTGTGGAGAGCCTGCAGCAGGCGGGGTTCCAGATCTCGGAAGGTGCGCCGCCCCACGTCTGGTACCTGTCGTTCAACATGGCCGACCCGACCCTGGGCAACAAGCTCGTGCGGCAGGCGATCAACCTCGCGATCGACCGCCAGGGTCTGGCCACGAACCTGCTCCGTGACACGGTCAAGCCGGCCTACGACGTCCAGGCCCCGGCCAACGCGGCGTACGTGGAGAACACCGCGGCGTACGGATACGACCCGGACAAGGCCAAGCAGCTGCTGGCCCAGGCGGGCTACCCCGACGGGTTCGAGACCACGATGATGACCTCGGTCGACGGCTCCGGCCAGATCATCCCCGTCCCGATGGCCGAGTACATCCAGCAGGACCTGGCAAAGGTCGGGATCAGGATCAAGCTCGACACGACGGAGTGGATCTCCTACCTGACCAAGTGGGCCCAGGGCACACCGTCGGGCGTCGGCTGGGCGCAGCAGTCCTGGGGAATGACCACCCCGTACTGGCTGTATATCGCGACCTCGTCGACCCTCCAGGCGCCGAACGGCCCGAACGTCGGTAGGTACTCCAACCCCGAGCTGGACAAGGTCATGGCACAGGCGATGGCCGCGACCTCCGAAGCCGACGCCGCGGGGCTGTGGAAGCAGGCGAACCGGATCGTCACCGACGATGCGGCGATCGCGCCGATCGTCAACGACAAGGCGCCATACGTGCTCAGCCCGAAGGTGCGCGACTTCGTGTCGGCCAGTGAGGAATGGTACGACCTCAACCGAGTCTGGCTGTCATGATCGGCTTCCTGCTCCGGCGGTTGGGCTGGACGGTGCTGATTCTGATCGGCGTCTCGGTGCTGGTGTTCCTCCTGATGCAGCTCGTTCCCGGGGATCCGGTGCGGACGATGCTGGGCATGGCGGCCACCGGTGAGCGGGTCGAGGAGGTTCGCCACCAGCTGGGCCTGGACCGCTCACTGCCGATCCAGTACCTGGACTATGTCGCCGGGGTACTGCACGGGGAGCTGGGACAGTCGCTGGTGCTGAGCCAGCCCGTCTCGTCCATCCTGTTCCCGAAGCTGCTCAACACGGTGATCCTCTCCGCCGGCAGCCTGCTGATCTGCCTGCTGGTGGGGATCCCGCTCGGCGTCCTCGCCGGTGCTCGCCAGTACTCGTTGTTCGACCGGGGTTCGATGTTCCTCTCGCTCGCGGGAGCGAGCGTCCCGGTCTACTGGGCGGCGCTGGTGATTGTCAGCATCTTCGCGCTGCAGCTCGGGTGGTTCCCGACATCGGGGATGTACGACACCCGCAACCCGGGTGGACTCGCCGACGTGCTCCACCACCTGGTGCTACCCGCCGCCGCCGCCGCCGTGGTGCCGACGGCGGTGATCGCACGGATGGCGCGCGGCACCATGGTCGAGGCGCTGCAGGGTGACCACGTGCGGATGCTGCGGGCGAGCGGCGTCCCGGAGCGTTCGGTGATCTGGCGGCACGCTCTGCGGGGCATCATGCCGCCCGTGGTCAATATCGTCGGCCTGCAGGTCGGGTACCTGCTCGGCGGGATCATCTTCGTGGAGGTGGTCTTCAACTGGCCAGGCCTCGGCGGGCAGCTCTACACATCGATCACCGCGGGTGACATGCCGTTGATCCAGTCCGGGGTGCTGTTCATCGCGCTGGTCTTCGTCCTGGTCAACCTGATCACCGATGTCTCGGTGGCGCTGCTCGATCCGCGTACCCGGAAGGCGGCGTAGAACCGTGAGTTCGGAGATCATCACCTCGAGCGGACCGGCGACCTCGCCCGCGCGGGTGGCCGGTTGGCAGCGCCGCTCCCAGTGGGGGCTGGCCATGCGCGCCCTGCGCCGGGACAAGGTCGCGGTCGCGGCACTCGTCGTTCTCGTCGCCGTCACGTTGGTCGCGGTCCTGGCGCCGTGGATCAGCCCGTACGACCCTCTCGTCGGCGACCCGCGGGCGCGGCTGCTGCCGCCCGGCACGCCGGGGCACCTGCTCGGGCTTGACGGTCAGGGGCGCGACATCCTCTCGCGGCTCATGTGGGGCGGTCGGTACTCGTTGACCGTCGCGGTCGTCCCGGTCGTGTGCGCGGCTCTGCTGGCACTGGTCATCGGGATGGCCAGCGGCTACCGCGGTGGGCGCCGGGGCGAGGCGGTGATGCGGGTCCTGGACGTCGTGTTCGCTTTTCCGATCGTGCTGTTCGCCATCGCGCTCGCCGCGGTGCTCGGCGCCGGACTGGTCAACACCATGGTGGCCGTCGGCATCACCCTGGTGCCCTACATGTCGCGGGTGGTCTACACCTCGACGGTGCAGGAGTCGGCCAAGGAGTACGTCGAGGCGGCACGGGCGGCGGGTGCCACCGATCTCGAGATCCTGCGCAAGCAGCTGCTGCCGAACGTACTGTCCCCGCTGGTCGTCTACGGCACCACGCTGGCCGGCCTCGTCATCGTCCTGGCCGCGGGCCTGAGCTTCCTCGGCGTCGGTATCACGCCCCCGGCGCCGGACTGGGGCGTGATGACCGCGGACGGGCGGCAGGTGCTTCTGGAGGGCTATGCGCACGTGGCCACCGTGCCCGGATTGGTGATCCTCGTCGTCGCACTGGCGTTCAACCTGCTCGGCGACGGGATCCGCGACGCGCTCGACCCGCACAAGCAGACGTCGTGAGGGCCTTGCGAACTCACCATCCACATTGCAGCTCATGGACAGGGAGGGCGGCGGCATGATGCAGGAGCCACTGCTCGCGGTCGAAGGACTGCGTACACATTTCTCCACCGAGCACGGAATTGTGAAGGCCGTCGACGGGGTCGACTTCACCATCGAGCGCGGCGGGATCCTCGGGATGGTCGGCGAGTCCGGGTCCGGCAAGAGCGTGACCGGGCTGTCCATCCTCCGACTGCTCGAGTCCCGGAACGCCACCATCGCGGGCGGACGGGTGCTGTTCGACGGGGAGGACCTGCTCACCAAGTCGGCCAAGGAGATGCGGGAGATCCGCGGTCGGCGCATCAGCATGGTCTTCCAGAACGCGATGACCGCCCTGGACCCGTTCTTCCGGGTCGGTGACCAGCTGGTGGAGCTCATCCGGCTCCACCAGCGGGTGGATAGGCGCACGGCGCGGGCCAAGGCACTGGAGGCCCTGGAGCTGGTGCGCATCCCGGAGCCGGGGCGCCGGTTGTCCAGCTACCCGCACCAGCTGTCCGGTGGGCAGCGGCAGCGGGTGATTATCGCCCTCGCCCTGGCCTGTGGCCCGGACCTGCTCATCGCGGACGAGCCGACCACCGCGCTCGACGCCACCGTCCAGAAGCAGATCATCGACCTGCTCCTAGAGGTGAACCGCGAGCTGGGCACGGCCATCCTGATGATCACGCATGACTTCGGGGTCGTGGCGCACACCTGCAGGACGGTTGCGGTGATGTACGCGGGACGCATCGTGGAGGCCGGCGACGTCAGGAGGGTGCTGGAGACGCCGGAGCACCCGTACACGCTGGGGTTGATGCGCGCGGTTCCGCGTGTGAAGAGCGGGGGCCGGCGCCGGTCGGACCGGCTGCACCAGATCAGTGGCTCTCCGCCGGTGCGGATGGCCGACGCCGAAGGATGCGCCTTTGCCCCGCGCTGCCCCGAGGCGGTGCAGCGCTGTTCGACCGCCGAGCCACCACGCATCGGGTTCGACGCAGGCCACTCGGTGCTGTGCCACCAGCGTCTGCCGATCACGGAGGCCGGCCGTGTCAGCGCCTGACGTGCTCCTGGACGTGCGGGAACTGCGCAAGGTGTACCGCACTCCGGCCGTGCTCGGCCGTGGCGGCAGCGAGTTCGTCGCCGTCGAGGGAGCGTCCTTCACCGTCCGGCGCGGCGAGACGTTCGGGCTGATCGGCGAGTCCGGGTCGGGCAAGACAACGGTGGGCCGGATGCTGCTGCGCCTGCTGGACGCGACGAGCGGTTACGTCGAGTTCGACGGGTACGAGGTGTTGCGGCTGGCCGGCCCTCGGCTGCGGGATCTGCGCCAGCGGATGCAGATCGTGTTCCAGGACTCGGGCTCGGCGTTCAACCCCCGGCTGCCGGTGGGCGAACAGGTCGCCTTCCCGATGCGGAAGTTCCGGCTCCATCCGGAGAGCGAGATCAAATCCCGGGTCGTCGATCTGCTGGAACACGTCGGGCTGTGGGCCGACCAGGCGCAGCGGTACCCGCACGAGTTCTCCGGCGGGCAGCGCCAGCGGCTGGGCATCGCCAGGGCGCTCGCGGCGCAACCGGACTTCGTGGTCCTCGACGAGCCGACGTCCGCGCTGGACGTGTCCGTGCAGGGACAGATCCTCAACCTGCTGTGTGACCTGCAGGACGAGCGTGGCCTCACGTTGATCTTGATCAGCCACAACCTGGCCGTCATTCAGCACATGTGCGACCACGCAGCCGTCATGCACGAGGGCCACGTCGTGGAGACGGGCAGTGTCGATGAGCTGTTCGGCGCACCTCGATCCGACATCACCCGGCAGCTGCTGGATGCAGTGCTGGAACCGACGGCGCCTGCCGGCTGACCGTTTACCAACGAGCGGAGTCAATTCATGGCAGATATCGACGTGGAACGGGCGATCCAACGGTTCGCCGCGGCAGGGCTCGTCGTCGGCGAGCAGCAGGCGGTGGAGGCGCTGTCGGTCTCGAGAGAGGTCGAAGCCGCGCAACTGTACCGAAGCCTCGCGATCACCGGCATCGAGCCGATGATCTCCTTCGACCCGAGGTGGCGCAGATGACGGCCGTCGAGGACATCCGCCCCCAGGCATCCGCCGTCACCTTGCCCACGGTGACGGAGGCACTCGCTGCTTTCGAGGCCGGGACGCTGTCGCCGGTCGAGCTCACGGAGCAGGTGCTCACGCGCATCGACCGCATCGACCCCCTGCTCGAGTCCTATGTCGACGTCTTCTCCGACGCCGCGCGCGCCAAGGCGCGCATCGTGGAGGACGCGATCCGGCGAGGGGACTGCATCGGGCCGCTGCAGGGCATTCCGGTGGCGCTCAAGGACCTCTACGACGTTGCCGGGCTCCCGACGTTGGCGGGATCGCCGGTGGTTCGGGCGGGACATTGCGCGGAGGCCGACTCGGCGGTCGTCCGAAAGCTGCGTGCCGCGGGCGCCGTCCTCACCGGCAAGACCGTTACCCACGAGTTCGCCTTCGGCGTGGTGTCGGCGCCCACACGCAATCCGTGGGACCGCGACACCATCCCCGGTGGTTCCAGCGGTGGCTCCGCAGCCGCGGTGTCCGCCCAGCTCTGCCTCGCTGCGATGGGCAGCGACACGGGCGGCAGTATCCGCATTCCGGCGGGGTTGTGCGGGCTGGTCGGACTCAAGCCGACGTACGGCCGGGTGAGCAAGCGGGGAGTGGCGGAGCTGTCGTGGACTCTGGACCACACCGGGCCGCTCACCCGGACCGTCGCCGACGCCGCCGTGCTGCTCCAAGCCATCGCGGGCTATGACCCTGGTGATCCGAGCTCGGTCGACGAAGCGGTTCCGGACTACCTGGCGGGCCTGCATGCAGGGATAGAGGGCCTGCGGGTGGGAGTGCCGAGCAACTTCTTCTTCGACCAGGTGGATACCGAGGTCGGGGACGCCGTGCACGCCGCACTCGCGGTGCTGGTCGACGCCGGCGCGACCCTGGTCGAGCTCGCCGTGCCCCACGTGGAGCTCACCGCCGAGGTGGTGACGACGATCGTCGGGGTCGAAGCGGCCGCCATCCACCAGGAGCACATGCGGACCTCTCCCGAGGCATACTCCGCGGACACCCGCCGACGACTACTGGCCGGTGAGCTCATCAGCGGCACGACGTACGTCAACGCCCAGCGGGTACGCAGGCTCGTCGCTGCCGGCTTCCGGGCCGCCTTGTCCGATGTGGATGTCCTCGCGACACCCACGCTGCCGGTCACCGCACCGGCCTTCGGCGCGGACACGACACCGTTCGGCGGTGCGGAGGTACCGGTGATGCCCGTGCTGAGCCGGCTCACCGCGCCCGCGAACGCAGCCGGACTGCCCGCACTCGCCCTTCCCTGCGGCTTCTCAGGCAGAGGCCTTCCACTGAGCCTGCAGCTCATCGGCAGGCCGTTCGACGAGCCGACGCTCCTGGCCGCAGGGCAGGCGTACCAGCGCCGTACCGACTGGCACACCAGGCAACCACCCCTGGGCTGACGCCCCCGTGCGCGGATACGAGTGCTTCAGCACTCGTATCCGCGCACGAAGGCGTCTACCTACGTGGCTCAGTCCCCGGCCACGCTGCGATCAGGCTCGGGCGCCTGGCCGGGCCGGTCCTCCGCGGCCGGAACGGGCGGCGCGTGGACGTCCGAGGGGTCGCGCCGGGCCTTGACGAGGCTCGCGACGGTGGTGATGGCCAGGACGCCGATGATCACGCCGAGCGAGAGCTCGATGCCGACCGTCGGGACCGGCACGGCCTCGCCGCCGTTGATGAACGGCAGGTTGTTCTCGTGCAGCGCCTCGAGCACCAGCTTCACACCGATGAAGGCGAGGATCACCGACAGTCCGTAGGACAGGTAGACCAGCCGACTGAGCAGTCCGCCGAGCAGGAAGTACAGCTGGCGCAGGCCCATCAGCGCGAACGCGTTGGCGGTGAAGACGAGGAACGGCTCCTGTGTGAGGCCGAAGATCGCCGGAATCGAGTCGAGCGCGAACAGCAGGTCGGTGAAACCGATGGCCAGCATCACCATGAGCATCGGTGTGAAGAGGCGCTTGCCGTTCACCCTCGTGAGCAGCTTGGTGCCGTGGAACTCGTCGGTGACCGGCAGGTACTTGCGCAGCAGGCGCACGGGGGCGGGCTCGCCCTCATCGTGCTGCTCGGTGCCCTGACGCGCCAGGTTGATCGCCGTGACCACGAGGATGACCGCGAAAAGGTAGAAGACCCAGCTGAAGGCCGCGATCGCGGCAGCGCCGATGGCGATGAAGATGCCGCGCATGATCAGCGCGATCACGATGCCGACCAGCAGGACCCGGTGCTGGTGCTCCGACGGCACGCTGAACGCCGCCATGATGACGACGAACACGAACAGGTTGTCCACGGACAGCGAGTACTCGGTGATGTAGCCGGCGAAGAACTCGCCGGCGAAGGCTCCGCCCGCGAAGAACCAGATTCCGAGGCCGAAGAGCACAGCGAGCGCCACGTAGAAGATCACCCAGCGGGTGGCCTCCTTGATCGTGACTGCGTGGGGCTTGTGATCGACCAGGAGGAGGTCGGCGAGGATGATCGCGAGCAGTCCACCGATGGTGGCGAACCACAGCCAGACAGGAACGTTCACAGGGACCTCCGGAGGTCTCTCGGGCAACAAAAATCGGCCCGAGGTCTCTCTCATCGGCCCTCTCCGAGACATGGGCCGATCGATGGCGCCGGGAGCCCGGTGGCTGCGGGCTCCGTGCTGACGACGCCACCGCGGACGAGATACTCCCCTGCGGTGCTGCTGCATTAGAACATGATTGATCCTCTTTGCCCGATACGAGTGACGGGGGACACGTCGAACGGGCGATCGCGACGAGCGTCTCTGGCCCCTGCCTCGACCTCGCGCCAAGAGGCGTCGACGTGGGCGTTCCCTCTCGGTGACGGCCCAGCCGAGCTCAGGGTGACTGGTCACGTCTCGGCCGCCGGCGAGGACGAGCGTCGGTGATCTCTCGGGAGACGGTCGGTCGTGTTGTGATCAACGGAGGCGTCAAGGAAGCGCTGGAGTGACCGCCCCCGATCAGCAGAACGTCCGGTCCTTCGCCGACCTGCTGCGTCCAGATGTCGAGGTCGCCGGTGTGTACATGCTGCCCCATCCCTCAACCCTCCTCGGGTCCGCAGCACTTTCAACCGCTACGGGACAACTCGGACTCGGCGAGATAATCCGCCACGCCCCGTCCGACCCAAGGCTGCCGCCCAAATCTTAACGATTGAGAAAGAATAGCTGTGCGGGTGGATTCGGTGGCAATACTGGAGTGGGTGTGCGCGGAGCGTCCTCTCGCCCGGTCGCCGGCTTGGGAGTTATCCGGCCGTGCCTGATCACGAGCGCCTGTGCCCTTCGATACCTCGCGCACGCGGTGGCGGTTCGAGAAGGTGAGAAAGGAGAGTTGATGGACGAGGAGAGCAATTCGGTGGGCCGGACGCCGCTGTCCCGGCGGAGCGTGTTGCGCGGTCTGGCGGCCGTGGGCGGGATCAGCGCGGTGAACATCG
>JAODNO010000227.1 GCA_025465235.1 Pseudonocardia sp. | reverse complement strand
GCCGCCGGAGATCACGTTCCTCGTGGAGGCGCTGACGGGCAAGTCCACCTCCCGGCCGACCCACTCACGGCGCCCGCTGGCGTCCACCGGGGCCGTCGCATCGTCGGGTGTGCCAGATGACATGCGTTCGGCGACGCCGCTGACGCGGGCTCCGCCAACCCGTGCAGCACCACCCACGCCCGTCATTCCGGCGGCGACCACACCATCCTCATCGGACAGATCGAACGGACCCGACTCGGCGACGACCAGCCCGCCATCTACTTCCGGGGCGGGTTCCACGCCCTCCCCGCCGCCTCCTGACCAACCCGACGCCGGTGGGCAGAACACCGCCACGTAGGTGACCATGGGTGTGGCGCGCACGCACCGAGGGGCTCCGGCTGGTGAGGAGGCGAGCGGGGTGAGGTCGAACGTGTTCGTGGTCGGGCTCGATGAGCACAACGCCCGAATCCTGCACGAGCTGCCGGACGCCGCGGAGTACCGCTTCCACCCGTTGCTGAGCTTCGAACAGATGCGGGATCGGGCGGAGATCCCGCTGCCGGAGCTGTTGGACGCGGCGCAGGGCCAGGTGGAGTCGTTCGACGGCCCGGTGCACGCGGTCATCGGCTTCTGGGACTTCCCGGTCAGCACGATGCTGCCGATCCTCTGCCGGCGCCTCGGGCTGCGTTGGACCAGTCTCGAGTCCGTGGTGAAGTGCGAGCACAAGTACTGGTGCCGGCTCGAGCAGCGACAGGTGATCGACGAGTACCCGCGGTTCGGGCTGGTCGACCTCGACCGCGCGGCGGAGCTGCCCGCGGGCCTCCGCTATCCGGTGTGGCTCAAACCGGTCCGGTCGTTCTGCTCCGCGCTCGCGTTCCGGGTTGAGAACCAGCGGCAGCTGCACGCCGCGGCCGCGGCGATCCGCGAGGGCGTCGGCCGGGTCGGCACCCCGTTCCAGTTCGTGCTCGACCAGCTCGACCTGCCACCGGAGATGACCGGTGTCGGCGGCAGCGCCTGCCTGGCCGAGGAGGCGGCCGTGGGCGCGCAGGTGACGATCGAGGGGTTCACCTTCCACGGCGACGTCCGGGTGTACGGGGTGGTCGACTCCATCCATTGCCCCGGCATCCCCAGCTTCCTGCGCTACCAGTACCCCTCGACGCTCCCGTCTGAGGTCACGGCCCGGATGGCCGACATCTCCCGGCGGGTGATCCGCCGGATCGGGCTGGACGACAGCACGTTCAACATCGAGTACTTCTGGGACGCTGCCCGGGACGCGATCACCCTGCTGGAGGTGAACCCGCGGCACTCCCAGTCACATGCCGAGCTGTTCGCGAGGGTCGACGGCGTGGCCAACCACCACTGCATGCTGGCGCTGGCGCTGGGCCGCGAACCTCGGATGCCGCACCGCGCGGGCCGGGACGCCGTGGCCGCCAAGTGGTTCGTGCGCCACCGCTCCGACGGGGTCATCCGGCGGGTGCCCAGCACGGCGGAGATCGAGCGGGTGCGGCACGCGGTGCCGGGCTGCACCATCGCCGTCGGGGTGCGCCCCGGCGACCGGCTCTCGGAGCTGCGCGACCAGGACAGCTACAGCTACCAGCTCGCCAGCGTCCACGTCGGCGCCGCCGACGAGGAGGAGCTGACCCGCAAGTTCGAGCGCTGCGTCGCCGGGCTGCCGTTCGAGATCGACACCGTCGGGCCGGGCTGAGCCGACATGCATATCGTGCGCCAGTTCCCGTATCCGATCCGGGAGGACACCCGGGTCGAGATCCCCCTCGCGGACGGAACCCGCCTCGCCGGCCGGATCTGGCGCCCCGTGGCCTCAGACGCCCAGACGGTACCGGCGATCCTCGAGTTCATTCCCTACCGGCAGCGCGACCTCACCGCCGTCCGCGACTCGATGCACCACCCCTACCTCGCCGGGCACGGCTACGCATGCGTGCGGGTGGACCTGCGCGGCAGCGGCGAATCGGAGGGTGTGCTGACCGACGAGTACCTGGACCAGGAACTGGCCGACGCCGAGGAAGTGCTCGGCTGGATCGCCGCGCAGCCCTGGTGCACCGGCCGGACCGGGATGATGGGGATCTCCTGGGGCGGGTTCAACGCGCTGCAGGTGGCCGCCCGCCGCCCGCCGGGCCTCGACGCCATCGTCACCGCCTCCTCCACCGACGACCGCTACGCCGACGACGTGCACTACATGGGCGGCTGCCTGCTGAGCGACAACCTGTCGTGGGCCTCGACGATGCTCGCCTACAACTCCTGTCCCCCCGACCCCGCCGTGGTCGGCGACCGGTGGCGGACGATGTGGCACGACCGGCTGCGGGGCAGCGGGCTCTGGCTGGAGCGATGGCTGCGCCACCAGCGTCGCGACGAGTACTGGCGACACGGCTCGGTCTGCGAGGACTACTCCGCCATCCGTTGCCCGGTGCTGGCCGTCAGCGGCTGGGCCGACGGGTACTCGAACTCGGTGTTCCGGCTGCTCGCCGCCCTCGACGTCCCGCGCATGGGGCTCGTCGGCCCGTGGTCGCACAAGTACCCGCACCTCGGCCAGCCGGGGCCGGCCATCGGCTTCCTGCAGGAGCTCGTCCGGTGGTGGGACCACTGGCTGCGCGACGTCGACAACGGCGTGATGAGCGAACCAATGCTGCGCATCTGGATGCAGGACACCGTTCCGCCGTCGACGGCCTATGCCGAGCGACCCGGTCGCTGGGTCGCCGAACCGTGCTGGCCTTCCCCGAACGTGCAGCAGGTGCGCCATCCGCTGGGGGACCACCGCATCGGGCGGCCCGGCCCCGGAGCCCCGGCCGGGACGCCGGCCGAGCTCACCGTGCAGTCGCCGCTCTCGGTCGGCCAGTTCGCCGGCAAGTGGTGTTCCTACAACGCCCCGCCCGACCTGCCCTACGACCAGCGTGAGGAGGACGGCGGCTCGCTGATCTTCGACGGCGAGACGCTCACCGAACCGGTCGAGCTCCTCGGCTGCCCGGCCGTGGACCTCGAGTGCGCCGTCGACCAACCGGTCGCCATGCTCGCGGCCCGGCTGTCCGACGTCGCACCCGACGGCCGTGCCACCCGCATCAGCTACGGCCTGCTGAACCTCACCCACCGCGACGGGCACGACCGGCCCCGGGCCCTCGTTCCCGGCGAGCGGTACCGGGTGACGCTGACGCTCAACGCCATGGCCCAGTCGTTGCCGCCCGGGCACCGGCTGCGGCTGGCGCTCTCGACGTCCTACTGGCCGCTGGCGTGGCCGCCGCCCGCCTCGGTCCGGGTCACCCTGTTCCCCCGCTCCAGCGCCCTGGTGCTCCCCATGCGGCCGGCCCCGGCGCCCGGCCGCGACGTGCCCCTGGGATCGCTCGGCGAGCCGGAGGGTGCGCCGCCCCTGTCCACCACACAGCTGGAACCCGGCCGGCAGCGGTGGACGGTGACCCGCGACCTGATCGGCTACGAGTCCGTCCTCGAGGTGGTCAAGGACCTCGGCGTGGTGCGCTTCCCCGGCATCGACCTGGACGTGACCCGCCGCGCCCACGAGCGCTACAGCTGCGTCGCCGACGACTTCGGCTCGGTCTGCGGAGAGACCACCTGGACCATGGGCTTCGCCCGTGACGGCTGGACGACCGAGACGATCACGCGCACTGTGCTGACCTCCAACCCCACGGAGTTCTCCCTATATGCCCAGCTCGATGCCTACGAAGGATCCGAACGGGTGTACGCCGACAGCTGGCGACACACCATTCCGCGCGACCACGTCTGACCCCGGCAGAAGCCGGCTGCCCGGCCGTCAGGCCAGCAACGCCTCCGGGACCTCGACGACCCTGCTGCGCGCCTTGAACCGCAGGCTTGCCTTTCGGGTCTTGGAACTCGGCTGCCCGGCGGGGACGCTCTTTCGGCGGTGTCCAGCAGCGTCACGCCGAGTTCGAGGGCCTGGTGGATGGTCGCGAGGGACTCTGTGTCGTCACCCAGTCCGTAGAACTCGCTCATCGCCATGCAGCCAGGCCCTGTGCGCTGACCTCGAGCTCCCTCAGATTCCGCTTGGAGTGTTGCGTCGGTCTTCTGTTCCCTTCACCTTCCGGCCGCGCGGGCGAGCTGCTCGGGGTAGCGCGCACCCGCGACGGCGTCCGCCGGAGCGGCGGCCTCGATCGACCGGATTTCCTGTTCGGACAGCGCTATGTGGATGGACGCGGCGTTCTCCTCCAGGTACTTCCGCCGCTTGGTGCCGGGGATCGGCACGACGTCGTCGCCCTGGTGCTGCACCCAGGCGAGTGCCAGCTGGCCGGCGGTGACGTTCTTCTCCGCCGCCAGCTCGCGCAGTGCGCCGACGATCTCGAGGTTCTTCTCGAAGTTGCCTTCGGCGAACCGGGGCATCCCGCGGCGCATGTCGTCCTTGGGCAGGTCCTTCATCGATGTGACCGCACCGGTCAGGAAACCGCGGCCCAGCGGGGAGAACGGCACGACGCCGACGCCCAGCTCGCGGCAGGTGGACAGGATCTCGTCCTCGATCCCGCGGGTGAACAGCGACCATTCGCTCTGCAGCGCGGTCACCGGATGCACAGCGTGCGCGCGCCGGATGCTTTCAGCGCTCGCCTCTGAGATGCCCGCGTACCGGATCTTGCCCGCGGCAACCAGTTCGCCCAGCGCGCCCCAGGTCTCTTCGACGGGCACCTTCGGGTCGACGCGGTGCTGGTAATAGAGGTCGATGTGGTCTACGCCGAGCCGGCTCAGCGACTCGTCACAGCACTGCTTGACGTACGCGGCGTCGCCGCGGGCGGCCATGCCACCGTCCTGCCAGACGATGCCGAACTTGGTGGCCAGCACCACCTCGTCCCGGCGGCTGGCGATGGCGCGGCCGACCAGTTCCTCGTTGACGCCGTTGGCGTAGACGTTCGCGGTGTCGAGAAAGGTGATCCCGAGCTCCAAAGCCCGGTGAATGGTGGCGATCGACTCCTCGTCGTTGTCCCGCACCCCGTAGGCCTGGCTCATGCCCATGCAGCCGAGTCCCTGCGCGCTGACTTCCAGCTCACCCAGGTTTTTCTTGATCACGCGGATATTCCCTCCGTACGTGGATTCGACCTCGGATTCTACGCTGCCAGCTGCGTTTCAATATGGTCGTAGTTGACGATCTCGGCGTCGAGATTGTCCAACGGGACCGAAGCTCGGCGTTCCGCTGGTGACCACCCGCCGCTGGTCCTCCAGGATCCCGTTGCAGCGCGCGCCGCAGGTGCCATGCCGCCGCAATGACGCATACTCCCGCATCATCATGATCGGCATGCCCGTTGTGCGCAGTTTGGTCAGGAATTAGAGCGACGACAGATCAGTTTCCGAATGGGCGCGCCGGCCGGCCGCCTTCCTCGCGGGGCGGGTGCACCAGATTGATGCGCCCGTAGTACCACGACGGATTGACGAACCGGCAGCGCACGTCGCTGCCCTCGACTCGCTCGTAGGCCGCGACGCCCGAGATCGTCTCGATCTCCGCGCCGACGCCGTGCTCGGCGCAGAAGTCCAGCATCTCCTGGGTCTCGGCGATCCCCCCAATCGCCGACCCGGCGAGCACGTTGTTCCCGGCGATCAGCGACATGGCGTTGTAGGACTGCGGATTCGCCGGTGCGCCGACGTTCACCATCGCTCCGCCGACCCCCAGCAAGCCGAGGTAGGAGTCGACCGACAGGTTCGCCGAAACGGTGTTCAGGATCAGGTCGAACCGACGCCTGAGCACGTCGAACGTCCCCGCGTCGCCGCGTCGCCGGTGGCGAAGTAGTCCTTCGCGCCGAGACGCAGGCCGTCCTCCTGCTTCTTGAGACTCTGGCTGAGCACCGTCACCTCGGCGCCCATCGCCACCGCAAGCTTGACCGCGAGGTGGCCCAGCCCGCCGAGGCCGACGACGGCAACCTTCTTGCCCGGCCCGGCGCCCCACTGGCGCAGCGGCGAGTAGGTGGTGATGCCGGCGCAGTGCCGCGGAGCGCAGCGTCAAGCTCGATGCCTTCGGGGATCCGACACACGACGAAGGCGTCTTTCACCACGATCTGGCGCTGTAGCCGCCGTACGTGTTCTCGCCGTCGAAGCCGACGCCGTTGTAGGTCTGGACGTTGCCCTAGACACAGAACTGCTGACGCCAGGACGAGAATCTCCTCCCAAGCCTCCGTCGGCATATACAGCCTTCGATGGGCTAAAGGCGGGCGCAGCTTCGACGCGTAGCGGTGCGTCGATCGCGGGTCCACGGACCTGCACGGGTGATCGATGGGTCCGCGGTGTTCGCCAGCCGGCTCAAGGGTGGGCGGATGCACCCACGTCCGCCGACACCCAGCACGCCCCAGCCCAGGTGCACCGCAGCCCAGGTAAAGAACGCCACGATGATGCCACGGCCGACGTGGGAATGACGGCAGCGCGGGTCCAGTCCGGCGGCCCGGCGGACGTAGGCGGACAGGGTGCCGGGCTGGCCGGTGCTGACCAAGGCGGTGGCTTCAGCGGCGGCGAACGAGCTGATCACCGCCACCAGCCACACATTCCAGACCTTGCCCCAGCGGCCTTCCGCACGGTGTGTGCACATAGGACAGTCCTTGTGGGTAGACGATGTAGGGCCCGACCAGCTGGGGATCGCAGCTCGGCGCTGGGACGGGTCCGTGAGGGAGACTGCGGCCGGGCACCCCGGCGGGTGGGGTCGGCACCGGGACGACCGTGGTGATCGGTGGCTCGGTGGCCGGCGCCACGGTGGTGGAGACCGGCCCCTTTGCCGGGCCCTGCGGGATGGCCGGGTGGATGCCGGCCACCACCACGGCGAAGGTCGCAGTCCGGGCAGCTGTCCGGCCGACCGGGATGAGACTTCCGCTGCAGCAGTTCCCGTCCTAGCCGGCGAGACGTCCTTGTCCTTCTGTACTGACCACCCCTCGGGCGTACCGCTGATGGCTTGATTCCTTGGTGTAACCGGGGCGCGGAGTACAGACGACACATGTGAGCTTCCGGCGACCAGGCTTGGGTGCCAGAACCACTCCCACGGGCTGCGGCCGGATTCGGGTGATGGCTGCGTGCTCGAAGCACACGCTCACGCTGCAGTATGCGCAGCATCCGATCGCGGGCCGCTGCCGCGGATGTGTGGCTGACGCGCATTCTAGGCAGTTCATTGCACTCTCCTAATTGAGGTGGGACGTGTGAAGATGACGAAAGGCGGTGGCACCGGTCGCTCGGTCAGGCCGAGGTCGTGGAACATCGCGCCGACGTAGAGCCGCTCGGGTCGGGCCTCGATCTTCCGGTAGCGGCCCTTCAGGCTCGCGAAGTGGGACACTGGGCGGGAGTGGTCGAACAACAGCGCTATCTCAGCCTTGCCGACCAGCTCGGTGGCCTCGCGGGCCAGCTCGGTGTCCGGGATATCGATTCCGGTGATCGTCTCGGTCATGGGCTACGCCTTTCACGTAGGCTTCCCTGAATGTCAAGCGTGCTCGCACCTCCAGAATTGCTTATTAGCGGGCGCATGTCGCTACGGCCACCGCCCAACTGCGTCCCCCGTTAGCCGGAACATACGCGTACCTGGCCGCCGTAAAATGCCCCTCCGAGCCAGCACCTCGGCGGCCGCAATGGCCCGATCCGCCACTTCGAACTCGGGCTACGGCGTGGCGACGACCATGCCGGTGTCGGGTTCCCGCGGGGTCTGGTGGGGGTCGGACGGTAGCTGGATGCGGTCGCTGCGCGTGTAGATGTTCATGGAGCCGTTGCGGATGAACCCGGCCAGGGTGAGGCCGCACTCCTCGGCGAGC
>JAODNO010000212.1 GCA_025465235.1 Pseudonocardia sp. | reverse complement strand
ACGAGGTCGCAGGAAAAAACAAACTGGCATAAAACCAATTCATGATAAAGCTCGACACACTGTTGAGTTCTCAAAAGACACCCGCACACCATCCACCACCGCTAGGCAGTGCTCCGGGGCTGTGTTCTCGTCTGCGTTGCCACCGGACGGTGCCGGAGCAACTTTTCTACGGTACATGGTCCTGACCGTGGAGTCAACCCCCACCAGGCCCACATCCGGGAGGCCGTACCTTGCGGCGCGATCCCTCCGGGGGCTGCGTTACAACCGGGCCGTGCCCGGGCAACTCTCCCAGCCTACGTGGTCCTGGCCGCAGAGTCAATACGCTGCCAGGCCCACCTTGCCGGTGCAACCCTCATACTGTACATGGTCCTGAGCGCGGAGTCAAGCCCCACCAGGCCCACATCCAGGTGACGACACCTTGCGGTGCGGTCCTCCTGGGGCGGCCGCCGTATCCGGGGGCTGACTCTGGGCCGGAGGATCTCCGTCCCGGTCTGTCGTGCTGCCCGCCGTGGCGACGAGGAGAAAGTTACACAGGCCGTTCGGCGGTAGTCAAATCGGGGGTCCCTCTTCCGCGTCTCCGCAGGTCAGAAGCCATCCGACTGGCTGTACCCGGCGACGGCCCGTGCGCCCGCCAAGTGGCGCTTTCCCCGTCTCACCACCAGCCAACGCCCTGGCAGCAGGTCTTGTTCCCCGGGCGTCCACTGCTCGTCGGGCACCTTGGCGTTGTTCACGTACGCACCGCCCTCGCCGACGGTGCGCCGAGCGGCCCCCCGACTCTCCGCGAGGCCGGTCGCGACGAGCAGGTCGACGACGGTCGGCCGCTCGTCGAGCCGAACTGTGGCGTGCGGAACCTCGGCCAGCGCTGCCTCCAGCGTCCCGGGGTCGAGATCGTGCAGGTCACCGCGTCCGAACAGAGCCGCGCTCGCCGCGATGACCTGTTCGGTGTGGCGCCGGCCGTGCACGAGGGTGGTCAGCTCCTCGGCCAGCCTGCGCTGTCCGGCGCGCAGATGCGGCCGTTCGGCGACCGACTTCTCCAGCTCCTCGATCTCCTCCGGCGGAAGGAACGTGAACAGCCGCAGGTACCGGCCGACGTCGGCGTCGGCCACGTTGAGGAAGTACTGGTACCAGGCGTACGGCGAGGTCAGCTCCGGGTCGAGCCAGAGGCTGCCGCCCCCGGTGGACTTACCGAACTTGCGTCCCTCACTGTCGGTGACCAGCGGGGTGGTGAGTGCGTGGACCGCCGAGCCCTCGACCCGCCGCACGAGCTCGACGCCACCGAGGATGTTGCCCCACTGGTCGGAGCCGCCGACCTGTAGCGCGCAGCCATAACGCCGGTGCAGGTGCAGGTAGTCCTGGCTCTGCAGCAGGAGGTAGCTGAACTCGGTGTACGACAGGCCATCGGTGGCCAGCCTGCGCTTGACCGTCTCCCGGCCGAGCATCACGTTGATCGAGAAGTGCTTGCCGACGTCCCGGAGGAACTCGAGCACGGACTGCGGCCCGGTCCAGTCCAGGTTGTTCACGATCAGCGCGCCGGTGGGTGAGTCGTCGAACTCCACGAACCGCTCGAGCTGCCCACGCATGCGTTCCGCCCAGTCGGTGACCGTCTCGGCGCTGTTCAATGACCGCTCGCCGACTTCACGCGGATCCCCGATCATGCCCGTGGCTCCTCCGGCGAGCACGATGGGCCGCGCTCCCGCCTGCTGGAACCGTCGCAGCGTCAGCAGCGGGACGAGGTTGCCGGCGTGCAGGCTCGGGGCCGTAGGGTCGAAGCCCGCATAGAGCGTGAGCACTCCCTCGGCGAGGTCGCGCCGAAGCGGGTCCCGGTCCGTGCTCTGCGCGATCAGGCCGCGCCACTCCAACTCGTCGAGGATGTCGATGCCCACGACACCAATCCTCCCCCACGCCTGCCAGCGGTTTTCAGGTGCCCAGGTGCGCGGCGAACTCTGCGGGCAGGGTGTCGAGCAACACCGGCAGGGTGAGCACGCTGCGGAATGGCAGAGCCGCTCCCTGGTCCTCTACGAGATCCGCCACCGGCCTGCTGCTCGACCGCGGAGTTCGGCACACCCGAGATCGGAATCCAGGCCACGAGGGCGTGCTGGTCGCTGCTCGGCCCGGTCGGCCCGGCCCGGTGCCGTACCGGTCATCCCCGGGCGTCCGGTACGCGGCGAAGCCCGGGAAGGGCGATCACGCGGCTAGGCTCCCCTAGCGTCCAGTTCGGGTCGCGGTGCGTTCCGGCCGGGACGGTACGGGCTCACCGCGGGCGATCCGTCGAGCCAGAAGCGCCAGGTCAAGTCGTGTGCTGCCGCCACGCCGACGCGGGGCCCGGAGCGCACCAGCGCCGGATCGACCGGCGGCGCGGCCAGTACCCGCACCGGCGACGCGGGGTCGGTGACGTCCACCCCGTTGTGCTCCCGGCCGAGCCCGAGCAGTGACGCGAGCCGAGCAGGGCCGCGTGCCAGATCGGCCGGGCGCCGTGCCGTCGGACGCCGGGCGTGAGCCGTCGCGAGGTCCGAGACGACCTCACCGGCGCGCAACAGCACCGCTCCCGGCTCCCCGTCCCGAAGGCAGGTGATGTTCGCGCAGAAATGCATGCCGTAGACGAAGTACACGTACAGGTGTCCCGCCGGGCCGAACATCACGCCGTTGCGTGCGGTACGTCCGCGGAAGCTGTGCGAGGCCGGGTCGTCGGAGCCCCGGTAGGCCTCCACCTCGACGAGCCGGACGTCGACCCTGCCCTCCGGGGTGTCGGCCTCGACCGTGCACCCCAGCAGCCGCACGGCCGCGGCGAGCACGTCGGTGGCCAGCTCCTCCCGGTCCAGCACCCTCACTGTGCCGTCGTCGCTCCGTGCCCTGCCGATGCGCGCTCCGCTCCGCGCGAGGCCAACGCCAGCCGGATGCAGTCCGTCACCCCGTACATGGCCCGCTCCACCTCGGCCAGTCCGGGAAACGTCGGCGCGAGGCGGATCGTCCGGTCCTCGGGATCGATGCCGTAGGGGTGCGTCGCACCGGCGGGTGTCAGGGCGATCCCTGCCTCCTTCGCGAGCCGGACGATCTCGGTGGCCGTGCCGTCCGGCACGATCAGCGTGACGAAGTAACCACCGGCGGGCCGGGACCAGTGCACGCCGGGGACGGACCCCACGCGCTCCGTCAGGATGCGATCGACAGCGGCGAACTTCGGAGCGATCAGCTCCCGGTGCCGCCGCATGTGCTCACGCACGCCGTCGGCATCGCGCAGGAACATCGCGTGGCGCAGGTGGTTGATCTTGTCCGGCCCGATCGTGCGCCTTGCGGTGAGCGCGAGCCACCACGACACGTTGGCCCGGGACGCACCCAGGAACGCGACGCCGGCACCGGCGAACGTGATCTTCGACGTGGAGCCGAACACGAACGGACGATCCTCGTGGCCCGCCTGTGCCGCCAACGTCAGCACGTCGGGAATCTCCACCTCGTCGTCGGTGAGGTGGTGCACGGCGTAGGCGTTGTCCCAGAAGATCCGGAAGTCGGGGGCCGCAGCGGGCATCGACGCCAGCCTGCGCGCGGTGTCCTCGGAGTAGACGGCGCCGTCGGGGTTGGAGTATTTCGGCACGCACCAGATGCCCTTGACCGACGGGTCCACGGCCACGAGCTCCTCGACGACGTCCATGTCGGGGCCGTCGGGCGTCATCGGCACCTGCACGAGCTCGACACCGAGTCGCTCGCACAGCGCGAAGTGCCGGTCGTAGCCGGGCGTCGGGGCCAGGAACGCGATGCGGTCCTCGTCGACCCAGCGACGTTCGGCTCCGGGGAGTGGGCTGAGCAGGGCGTGCACGACGGTGTCGTGCATGAGCTCCAGGCTCGAGTTGCCGAAGGCGATCAGCTGCTCGACCGGGACGTCCAGGATCGGCGAGAACACAGCCCGCAGCTCCGGGAGCCCCTGCAGGCCCTGGTAGTTGCGCGTGTCGATGCCGTCGGCGGAGCGGTACTGCTCCCCCGGCAGGCTGAGCATGGGTGCGGCGAGGTCGAGCTGCGCGCTCGACGGCTTGCCGCGGGTGAGATCGAGCGAGAGGCCCTGGGCGCGCAACTCGTCGTAGGCGGAGCGGGCCGCGTCGAGATCGAGTGCGGGGTGTGCCAGGTCGGCTGGCGAGGTCATGCGGGTCCTCCGGTCGGAGCGGCGGGCGCGAGTGCGCCCCTGGCGGCCGCAGCGGCGGCGCGCAGCGCGTCGAGCTGCTCGGCGACCCGCTCCCCCGCTGTTCCGCCGCGGGCGTTCCGAGAGGCTATCGAGCCCGCCACCGTGAGCACCTCGCGGACCGCGGGCGTCAGTGCCGGGTGCACGGCGGCCAGCTCCGCGTCGGTCAGCTCCGCGAGGCCGACATCGCGGGCCTCGGCGGCACGGACGCAGCCGCCGGCCGCCTCGTGCGCTACGCGGAACGGGACGCCCGCGCGCACCAGCCACTCGGCGACGTCGGTGGCGAGGGTGAACCCGGCGGGGGCGAGCTCGGCGAGCCGGTCGGTGTGGAACGTCAGGGTGGCGACCATCCCGGCGACCGCGGGGAGCAACAGTTCCAGCTGCTCGACGGAGTCGAACAGGGGCTCCTTGTCCTCCTGCAGGTCGCGGTTGTAGGCCAGCGGCATCGCCTTGAGAGTGGCGAGCAGCCCGGAGAGATTGCCGATCAGCCGCCCCGCCTTGCCGCGCGCCAGCTCCGCGACGTCCGGGTTCTTCTTCTGCGGCATGATCGAGCTGCCGGTGGAGAAGGCGTCGTCGAGGGTGACGTAGGAGAACTCCGCGGTCGCCCAGATAATCACCTCCTCGGCGATCCGGGACAGGTCCACCGCGATCATCGCGAGCACGAACGCGGCCTCGGCCGCGAAGTCGCGGGCCGCCGTGCCGTCGATGGAGTTGGCGCTCGAGGAGTCGAAGCCGAGCTCTGCTGCCACGGCCTGCGGATCGAGCCCGAGCGACGAACCCGCCAGTGCTCCCGACCCGTACGGAGACACAGCGGCGCGCCGGTCCCAGTCGCGCAGCCGGTCGACGTCGCGCAGCAGCGCGTGCGCGTGTGCGGCGAGGTGGTGGGCGAGCAGGACGGGCTGCGCATGCTGCAGGTGCGTACGCCCGGGCATCGGGGCGTCCGGGTGCGCCCCGGCCTGCGCCACCAGCGCGTCGAGGACGTCCAGGACACCCGCGCCGACCCGGCGCGCGGCGTCACGCAGCCACATCCGGAACAGCGTGGCGACCTGGTCGTTGCGCGACCGCCCGGCGCGGAGCTTGCCGCCGAGCTCGGGACCGGCCCGGTCGATGAGGCCGCGCTCCAGCGCCGAGTGGACGTCCTCGTCGTCGGGCGCGGGACCGAACGCGCCCGACTCCACGTCGGCCTCCAGCTTGGCCAGCGCGTCGAGCATGCCCGCGAGCTCGTCGTCGGTGAGCAGGCCGGCGCGGGCGAGTACGCGGGCGTGTGCCTTCGACCCCCGCAGGTCGTACGGCGCCAGCCGCCAGTCGAAGTGCGTGGACTTCGACAGGGCGGCGAGCGCGTCGGCCGGTCCGCTCGCGAACCGGCCGCCCCAGAGGTTGGAGCTCACGAGCCCCGCACCCGCTGGTCCCGCTTCGCGGCGATCTTGCTGGGCAGGCCCCACAGCTGCACGAAGCCCTTGGCAAGGCTCTGGTCGAACACGTCGCCCTCGTCGTAGGTGGCGAGGTTGAAGTCGTAC
>JAODNO010000197.1 GCA_025465235.1 Pseudonocardia sp. | reverse complement strand
CACCGCCGCGCCGAACCCCACGGAGTTGGAGACGGTGCGAGGGATGCGCACCGTCGGATAGGGAGAGTAATGAGCGGCGAGCAGGGCCCGGTACGGCTGCACCACGTCGACGAGGGGCCGCGCGACGCACCCGTTCTCGTGATGTCCGGGTCGCTGGGCTCGACGCATCAGATGTGGCGCCCGCAGGTCGCACCGCTGACCGAGCGGTTCCGGGTGATCCGCATCGACCACCGCGGGCACGGCGGATCCCCGGTACCCCCGGGGCCCTACCGGGTTGCGGACCTTGCCGGTGACGTCATCACCCTGCTCGACGACCTGGGCCTGGAGCGGGTGGCGTGGTGCGGGCTCTCGCTGGGCGGGATGGTCGGGATGTACCTCGGTTCCGAGGCGCCGGAGCGGCTCAGCAGCCTCACGCTGTGCTGCACGTCGTCGTACTTCCCCGACCCGTCGGTGTGGTCGGAGCGGATCAAGGCCGTCGCCGACGGCGGCACGGCCCAGATCGCCGAGACCGTGGTCTCGCGCTGGTTCACGCCCGGCTGGGCGGCCGAGCACCCGGACGTCGTCGCGGAGGCAGCCGCCATGGTCGCCGGCACTCCGGACGACGGCTACCTGGCCAGCTGTCAGGCACTGGAGGTGTGGGACCACCGCGACCGGTTGCCCGCGATCTCCGTGCCGACACTGGTGATCGCCGGATCAGCCGACCTGTCCACCCCGGTCGAACCGCACGCCCGCACGATCGTCGACGGCATCCCGGGCGCGCGGCTGGAGGTGCTCGACGGCGCCCATCTCGCGACCGTCGAGCGGGCCGGCGAGGCCACCGCGTTGATTATGGAGCACGTCGGGCGTTGATCGGACGTCCCGGACGAGACGTCGAGCCACCTGGTCTCGGCCCCGATGCCCGGTCGGTCACGGGATCAGGACGACCTTGCCGAAGTTGGCACGTGCCTCGATGACCTCGTGCCCGTGCCGCCTCGGGAAGCGGGATCTCGGCGTGCACGGGGCGGGGCGGAGCCGCCCGGCCATGGTCAGCATCCACCTGCCGGCTGACCCCGAGGGCGTCCTGGGCCTTGCATCTGGGCCGTCGCGATCTTGAGCGTCTGAGACAGCTCCAAGTTGGCCCGGCGCAGCCGGGCATTGCGCTCGACGACCCGGTCGTAGGGGGACGGACCAGACGAGGACCCATCCGGTGGCGACGACGCCTGGGCGCGGGTGGTCGCCACCGCATGTCCGACGGCGAGCGCCTGCACCAGGGGTACAAGGCGGTCGGCTGGCAGGCGCGGCCCCCGCGGGCCCGGATCACGCGCGGCCGGGCTCGCGATGGCGTTCAAGACGCGCTCGGGCGCAAGCCTCGAGCTGCTTGCGCGGTTGGCCGAGGACGCAGCTGATCACCGTCCTTCCACTATCCGACGATGACCGCGGCGCAAATGATCTGGGAGGTGTAGGTCGGCAGCGCGACGCCACCGAGACCGGGGCGACCCGCCAGCAGTTGCGGGTCGACGGCGCGAACTACAGGCAGACGGAGCCGAGGAGGTTCTTGCCGTGGCGGCGACAGTAGATGGCTTCGACGCCGGCCAGTGTCCGGCCGAGGTGAATGTGGAGGTGCGGTTGCCTGGGCCGTGAGGCGCTGTCGAGAGTGCTGACTCATGTCGCTCGCCGCCCCACTCGCCGCGGCCGGGCTGATCCTCCTGGCCGGGTGCGGCTCGTCCACTGGCCATCATGCCGACCACTGCCCCATCGTCGAACCAATTAGAACCAATTCACCGGGTCCTACAGAGAGATGTGCCAGCCCATCGACACCGACCAGGTACAAGTGTAGGGTCAGCCCGAGCCAAATTGGTGTGAATGGTTCAGATTGGTTCAGGATGAAGCTGGTGACCTCCTCCGCCGGGGCTGCGCCGCGGGTCGGCGTGGTCGGCGCCGATGGGGACGCGGTCCGCGACATCCAGGAGTTGCTCCCGCCGGGAGCCGGGGTCCTCGACGTGGTCGGCGCGTGGGACGAGCTCGGCCCGGTCTTGAGTGAGCGGCCGGGCTGACGTCGGTGCCGCTGGCGTCGGTCGAGTTGCCGGCTCCGAGCCCCGAACCGCGGCGCAACATCTGGTGCGTCGGCAACAACTATCGCGACCACGCCGTGGAGTTCGGCCCCAGCTCACACCTCAGTGCCGTTTCACCTCAGTGACGAGGAGTCCACCGTGCCCGTCCCGACCACCAAGACCCTGTTCCGCGGCGTCAACATCCTCGACTCCACCGGAGCCGATCCCTACCCCGGCGACGTGCTGGTCGAGAACGACCGCATCACCGCCGTCGGCGACCTCGACCCCGCAGCCGCCCACGGCGCCCGGGTGATCGAAGGCCGTGGACGCACCCTGATGTCCGGGCTGTGCGACGCCCACACCCACTTCAGCTGGAACAACAGCGCCGACCTCGACGGCCTGGGCACCCTGCCCGTCGAGGAGCACCTCCTGTTCTGCATCGAATCCGCCCGCACCTACATCGACTCCGGCTACACCATGTGCCTCGGAGCCGCATCAGCGAAAGAACGCCTCGACGTCGTCTGCCGCGACGCCATCAACACCGGCCGCATCCCCGGCCCCCGCTACCTCGCCAACGGCCCCGAGATCGCCGTCACCGGCGGCGCACTGATCAAGTCCATCACCAAGTTCGCCGACGGCCCCGAGGGCATGCGCAAGGCCGTCCGCGAACTGATCGACATCGGCGTCGACCAGATCAAACTGTCCATGACCGGCGAAGAGATCACCGGCACCCAGCGAGCCGAGGACACCTACTTCTCCGACGAGGAAACCGCCGCCGCGGTCACCGAGGCGCACCGCCGCGGCAAGCGGGTCTGCGCCCACGCCCGCAGCGCCGAGAGCGTGAAGATGTGCATCCGGAACAAGGTCGACATCATCTACCACGCCAGCTTCACCGACGCCGAGGGCATGGACATGCTCGAAGCCAACAAGGACTGGGTGTTCGTCGCACCCGGCATCAACTGGCTCGTCGCCACCCTGTACGAGGCGGAGTCCTTCGGGTTCCCCCAGGAAGCCGCCGAGGCCGTCGGATACAAAAAGGAACTGGAGACCGCCATCCAGGGACTGCGCGAGATGCACCGGCGCGGCGTCAAGGTCCTGCCCGGCGGCGACTACGGCTTCGCCTGGACCCCACACGGCACCTACGCCCGCGACCTCGAGCACTTCGTCGAACTGCTCGGCTTCACCCCGATGGAAGCGATCATCGCCGCCACCGCATGGGGCGGCGAAATCATGCTCCGCCCCCACGAGCTCGGGAAAATACAACCCGGCTACCTCGCCGACCTACTCCTCGTCGACGGCGACCCACTCGCCGACATCACCGTGCTCCAGGACCGCGACAAACTCGACTACATCATGAAGGACGGCCGCTTCCACAAGGAAGCAGCCGACCAGCCGGCGCCGGCACCGCCCAACCCCGGCAGCATCGACCACAAACGCGCCGTACCCAGGCACGCCTGAGCTCGGCGTGGACCGGACCGTCCGGTACCGGCGCCGGGCGGTCCCACGTCGTGTCGATCTCCAGGACGACCATGACATTGCTGATCTGCCGCACCTGCCCCCGCTACGACAGCCGCACCACCGGCGACTTCGGCCGCGCACTGGCCGCCGCGATCGCCGAACACTCCGCGGGGGCGGCCGTGGCGGTGCGGAACGTGCAGTGCCTCGGCGGCTGCCCCGACCACGGCGTCGTGGCTGTCGACGGGCCGGGAAAGGCGCGTGTCCGGTTCACCGGCCTGGACGCCGGACACGCCGCGGCTGTGATCGCCGCTGCCGGGGCGCACGCAGACTGCGCGTCCGGCGTTCCGGGGGACTGGGAGGTGCCGGCGGAGCTGGCAGACCGCCTCAGCAGCGTCACTCCGAAGCGCGGGCCCTGCGCGCCCTGATCTCCGTGCGGGCGTTGGTCAGTCGGTCGGCGGGTGGGACGGGTCATGGGCGTGCTCCTCGCCGCCGGTGTGATCGGCCTCGGCAAAGCGGTCGACGCCCGCGGCCGACTGCTCGCTGTCGCCGGAGTAGCCGTAGTCGAAGCCGTCGAGCAGGCTGCCGCCGAAGGCCTCGTCCACATGGCCGAGCGGCTGGTCGCTCGCATCCAGGCCGGTGCTGCTGATGTGGACGCTGCCGATGAAGCCGCTGGTGGAGTCGCCCTCTCCGAAGCCGGCGTCTGCGTCCCCGATGACGTGCCCGCCGCCGTCGACGCCCGGGCTCGCGTGTGACGCAGACAAGAGATCGAGGTCAGCGTCCTGGTCGAAGGCATCTGCGCCGGGGCCGGTCTGCCCCGTGAACGCGGTGGCGACGTAGTCGCTGAGGTACTGCACCGCGGCCTGTTGCTCGCCGCCGGTGAGCACGGGCGGTGGCGGCGGTAGGTGGTGGACGGCGCCGCCGCCGTAGTCGTGGCTGAAGTCGGCGGTCTCGTTGTCCTCCATCAGCACCAACGCGTCGTGAACGTCGTACGGGCTGAGGTCGCTCAGCCCATGGCCGGCGATGGTCGACTCAGGGTCCGCGCTGAACTCGGACCGAAAGGCTGCATCGGTCTGCAACCCGCGGAGGAAGTCCAGCAACGACAGGGGCTGGGTCACGGCGACCTCCGGTGTGCTTCTCCGATCGGCCACCCGCCAGCCTATCCGGGCGGGCCGTGAATGGAGTGTCGTGGCCGGAGCGCGGGACGCACGCAACGATGGCTCCGTGCGCCCACGTGTTCGGTACCGGTCCCGTGGATGACCCCATCCCACCCCGTACGCCGCCGGACCTCACAGAGAGCCAGACCGACGGCGCGGCGGTTCGCGCTGGTCAGAGCCCCGTTCGGGCTGGTCGGCCGACTCAGCTCGCGGCGGCCTCGCGGGCGCGGAGGTCCTTGCGCAGGATCTTGCCCGACGCCGACTTCGGGATCTGGTCGATGAACTCGACGACCCGCACCTTCTTGTGGGGCGCGATCCGCTCCGCCACGAAGGTCATGACGTCGTCGGCGGTGAGGTCGGCGCCCGACTCCTGCCTGACGACGAAGGCCTTCGGCACCTCCTCACCCTCGGTGTCCTTGACCCCGATGACGGCGGCGTCGGCGATCTTGTCGTGCGTCAGCAGCAGGGCCTCCAGCTCGGCGGGCGGCACCTGGTATCCCTTGTACTTGATGAGCTCCTTGACCCGGTCGACGATCGAGAACACGCCGTCCTCGGTGACCGTCGCGACGTCGCCCGTGTGCAGGTAGCCGTCGGCGTCGAGGGTGATCGCGGTGGCCTCGGCGTTGTTGAGGTACCCCACCATGACGTTCGGGCCCTTGACCCACAGCTCACCGCGCCCGCCGGGGCCGACCTCCTCCCCGGTTTCCGGGTCGACGAGCTTGCACTCGATGTTCGGTAGGGCGAAGCCGGAGCTGTTGAGGTCGAGGTCGGGACGGTCGTCGGGCATGCAGTGGCTGACGGGGGACAGCTCGGTCATCCCGTAGCCCTGCAACACCGTGCATCCCAGGCGCTTGGCCACCGCGCGCCCGAGCTCGGCGTCCAACGGCGCGGCGCCCGAGAAGATGACGTCGATGCAGGACAGGTCGTACTGATCGACGATCGGGTGCTTAGCCAGCGCGACTGCCACCGGTGGCGCGATGTAGACCCGCTGGATCCGGTACTCGGAGATGATCCGCAGGAACTCGGGCAGGTCGAACCTGGCCATCGTGACGACCGTGCAGCGGCGGTGCAGGCCTTGGTTCATCATCACGGTCATGCCGTAGATGTGGAAGAACGGCAGCACAGCGAGGATCTTGGTCTCGGAGTTGACGTTGCCCATCTGCTCGATCTGGAGCAGGTTGGCCACCAGGTTCCGATGCGTGAGGATCACGCCCTTTGCCCGACCGGTGGTGCCCGAGGAGTACGGCAGCACCGCGGTGTCGTGCGCGCCGGCCGTCTGCGCGGGCGGCTCGGCGGTCGTCCCCAGCAGGTCGCGCAGGGAGACGTGGCCCTCGGCTGCGTCCACCACGATGATCGACTCGCTCGGTAGCCCGACCTGCTCAATCGCCGCAGTGGCCCGGTCGAGGAACGCCGAGACGGTGAACAGCAGCTTCGCGCCGGAGTCGGCCAGCTGGTGGGCGAGCTCCCCCGGGGTGTACAGCGAGTTGACGCTCGTGACGGTCGCGTTTGCCCGCAGGATGCCGTGGAAGACTGCCGCGTAGTGCGGCGAGTTGGGCGCGAAGATCCCCACCACGTCGCCGCCGCCGATGCCGCGCTCAGCGAGCGCAGCGGCGATCCGCAGGACCATGTGCTCGAGCTCGGAGAAGGTCAACGCCACCCCGGACCCGCCGTCCACGAGCGCCGGCGCGTCGGCCCGCTCCCCGAAATCGGTGAACAGGAAGTCGAAGAGCGAGACCTCCGGGATCTCGACGTCGGGATACGGGCTGCGAACGGGCATGTGCGACGCTCCCTTGCGCTGGATGCACCACTTCTGCTCCGCCTGGGCGGAGCCCCTTCACTGTAAGGGGTCGCGAGATACGGCCACGCGCGGGAAACAACCCGAACGGGGTAACCCGAAAGTGTTGTTCTTGCCATGGCTTACTGACAGGGTGAGCGATGTCGGAACCTGCGAGCCCCACTCGCCGGAACCGAGCCGGGCACGGCGTCCCCTCGCCGTGATCCGGAGCCCAGGACCGCGCGGTGCCCCCGATCGCGTGGTTGCTGTGGCGGTACACAGCGGAGTGGCCCGAGTTCATGACTCCCCCTCAGATCCCGGGCCACTCCGCCTCCACCGGCCGGTGTCAGGCGAAGGTGGGCTCTGTGGGTCACGGGCGTGGAGAGGGACGCGATCAATCACGTCCTGGGCGACCATTCGCGAGCCGTTCCCGGCTGAAGCGGATCGAGATCGACGAGCTGCACTGACCTGCTTGCTCCATTCCGGCGACAAGCCACAGCGCGTGCGTTCGCGATGGGTCGGTCGCACAGCTTCGTCGCATCCCGCGCTGCCTTCTGTCGCGCACCGGCCGACAGCTGCGCCTGGTCACGCCGGCGCCGCCGACCCGACACCCCGGCCCCGACTGAGTCACCACCGCTGCGACAGGTGGTGAGTTTCCGTTGTTCCTGCCGTTGTGGAATTTACCGCCGTACGGGGGAATTGTACCGTACCGCCGGTTGGTGGACATGAACTCGACATCTGGCCACCTTTCGGCCGGCGCACTGGCAACGCTTGCCCACCGGATTTGTCCATTTTCGCGGCAGCAATAACGCTGCGCTCATGAAGCGCTACTCGTCTGCGTAAAGAAGTCCGGCGTCACCTTTGTGATAGCGGCATTTGCCCGTGGCCGGGCCTCACCGACAATGAACCGTGTGTTCAAGCCAGCCCGGGGATGACCATGCGTTTACCGGAAACCATTGTTGGTCACACCGATCAAGACCCCTGTCCAGCAGACCCTCGCCGATCGTCTGCCCTGCTCGCTCGGCCAGCCCTTGCTGGGTTCCACGCTGTTTCGTGCTCATTCATCGGGTGGCGTCAACCTCGATCGGAGAACCGTGTCCGCAGCAGTGCCCGGGCGAGCCGATTGGCGAGTTTCGGATCACCCGGCACATTACGTGATGCGCAAGCTCCCACACGTGACATTGTTGTTCTGGATGATGGAGATCATCATCGCTGTCACTCTGGGCGAGACCGCCGGAGACTGTTCGGGATAACCCTCGCGATCTGCTACGTCGTCACCGCGGTGATTTTTGTCGGGTTTTTCCTGGTCGTCCTAGCGCTCCAGATCAGGGCAAAACGATTCAATTCGGGCATCTTCGGGCCGGTGGTCCTGGTACCGGGTTGGTTACGGATGGGGCGCGCTCATCCTCACCACTCTCCTGGTGATCATCTTTTTGGTGTGGTGGCGCACTGGGCAAACGCGATCTTGGTGTCGAACACACTGGGCACCGCCAGCGGTGACTGGCTGTCCAACGACACGGGTCTGGGTTCCGCAATGCCTTCTTCGTGCTCTCCGCAATCATGCTGGCAATCGTGGCAGCACATTATCTGACCGACATCAACAGCACGCTCTTGTTCTGCCTGGCGTTCATTCTGACCCGCCCGCTGGGGCCGGCCGGAGGTGACTCGTTGATCAATTCAGCCCGGCCAGTCTCATGACTCCCCATCTGATCCCGGGCCGCTCTGCCCACCCGCACCTGCCGTAGCCGGCGTCCGCCGGGCCCGGATGATTCGCCGGACCAGCCAGGCGATTCCGCCCAGCACGGCGAGCAGCGGCAGGAACGGCAGCACGAACCCGATCACGGCGGCCGCAGCGGAACCGAGGGTGCGGAGGCCTTCCCATCCAGTCGCCAGCCCGTCGCGGAAGCCCGGAGCGGGCCGGTCCTGCGCCGACGGCACCCCCGGCGCCCTCAGGTCGACCGTCAGCGTCGACAGCGCCACCTGGTCGCGCAGCGCCTCGAGCCTGCTCGTCAGGGAGTCCAGGTCAGCCTCCCGGCGGGACAGCTCGGACTCGATCGCCACCACGTCACCGATTGACGTGGCCTCGGCGAGCAGCGACCGCACCCGCGCGACACTCGCCTGCTGGCTCGCGACCCGCGCGTCGAGGTCGACGGCCTCCTCGGTGGCGTCGAGGACCTGGGTGCTGCGGCCGAGCACCCGCCCGATCGCGGCGATGTCCTCCATGAACCGGTCGAGCGCGTCGGCCGGCACCCGCAGAACCAGCCAGCTGCCGGTGTTGCTCGACTGCTCCTCCGTGACGAATGCCCTCACTACGGCCGCCGCGGTACGGAGCTGCCGGGCGGATATCGCCGGATCGGCCACCTCGACGGTGACCTGCGCGGTGCGGACGAGCGCACGTTGCACGGAGCCGAACGGGGCACCTGGGCCTGGCGCCCGGTCCGGCGCAGGAGCCGACTGGGCTCGTTCCCCGGCGACGCCCGGCGTGGGGTAGTCGCCTTTCGCATCCGCGGGGGGCTCCTTCTCCAGGATACCGGGCGCCGGATGAGCAGGCGCAACGGCTGTGATCCCGGCCGACCCGCCGCCATCGGGCGTGGCCAGCACCACAGCGATACCGGCCACGAGTACGGCGAGCACCGCCACCGCTCCGATCAGCACCGTCCTGCGCCTGCCCGACCGAGCCACCGTCATCGCCTCCTCGCCCCGGTGCGACCGGGTCCGGCAGGAGGACGGTGGCTGAGGGCGCCGAGGTTGGTCGCGCAAGGTCACGATCGCGTCACGCACTCCGGACGGCCGCTCGACCCCCGGTTCGGTCGTCAGGTGAACAGGTGCTCGAAGGCCTTCAGGTTGGCGAGGCTCTCCCCGCGTTCCTGACGCCAGGCATGCTCCCGCCGGATCGACGACGCGAAGCCCAACTCGAGCAGCGTGTTGAAGTCGCCGTCGGCGGCCTCGAGCACCTGTCCGAGCACGCGGTCCAGCTCAGCCGTGGTGACGGCGTGCAGGCCCAGCCGCCCGATCAGGTGGATGTCGCCGATGCGGTCCAACGCGTAGTGCACGCCGTAGAGCCGGGCGTTGCGCTGCAGCAGGAACCGGTAGACGGCGTCGTGGTCCTCGTCGGGTTGGCGGCACACGAAGGCCTGCACGAACAGCGAGTGCTCGCGGACCAGCAGCCAGCAGTGCGTCTGCAGCCGGTTGGTGCCGGGCAGCGTCACGAGGAACTGTCCGGGGCCCCGCCGCTGGTGGTCGGCGTCCAGCTCCGCCAGCGCGGACGCCACCGCCGCGTCGGCGGCGTCCAGGTCCTCCGTACTCACGCCTGCATCATCCGGCCGGGATGCTCGCGCGGACGACGAGCCCCTGGCGCTCCGCGTACTCCGTGGCCGCTCCCGCATAGGTGTACAGCAAGGCCTCGGCCGTCCGATCCCAGGAGAACCCGCGCGCGTGCCCCGTGGCCGCGCGGCCCAACTCGTCGCGTCGACCCGGAACGAGCGCCACCGCGCCCAGCGCGTCGGCCCACTGCTCCGCACTGTGGCCGGGCACGAGCAGCCCCGACCGGCCGTGGTCCACGGCGACCGACAGGCCGCCGACGCGCGCCGCGACCACAGGGGTGCCGCAGGCCTGCGCCTCCAGCGCAACCAGACCGAACGACTCGTTGTGGCTCGGCACGGCGACCACGTCCGCCGCTCGGTAGACGCGCACCAGATCCTGCCGAGTCTGCGGGGGCAGGAAGCGCAGGACGTCGGTGATCCCGAGCGAGGCACCGAGCTCCTGCAGTGCCGTCGGCTCGGCCAGGCCGCTCCCGGACGGGCCGCCGGCGACGAGCACGACAAGACGGGAGCGCAGTGCGGGATCACGCCGCAGCAGCTCTGCCGCCGCGCGCAGCAGCACGTCGGGAGCCTTGAGCGGCTGGATGCGCCCGACGAACGCGAGCACCACCGCGTCCGGGGCGAGACCGAGGATCTGCCGGGACGCGGTGCGGTCGCCCGGGGTGAATCGAGCGAGGTCCACTCCGGGCGCAACGGTGACGGTGCGACTTGGGTCGGCG
>JAODNO010000195.1 GCA_025465235.1 Pseudonocardia sp. | reverse complement strand
CTTCAGCTTGCCGAGGTCGGGGCTCCTGGCGTGGTGATCGGGGCCGCAGGGGGTGTGGTGGTGGGCCTGCTGGCCATGCTGGTCGGCCAACCGGCCGGCTGGGCCGCGGTCAGCGCGCTGACCATCGGTCTGCCGCTCGCACTGCTCGGAGGCGGCTACGGGATGCTCGTTGCCCACGGCTGGTTCCGGCCGGGGGTCTTCGCCCCCGTGGCGTTCTACTGGATGGTGGGCTTCCCCCTCTCGCGCTTGCTGCACGAGACGGTGACGCCTGTACTGCTCGGCGGCAATGCCACGCCACCGAGTGAGGTACTGACGTTCCTCGCCTTCCAGGCCCTGGTCAGCATGGCTTCGCGATCGGCTTCATCTGGCTGCACGAGCGGATCGCGCCGTACTGGCTCATGCGGATCCAGGACCGCAACCCTTATGCCCACCGCGTCTTCGGTGTCTACACCGAGCACGCGCAGGTGATGTGGGAGGCCCGGGAGCGCAAGCGCGCCCGGCGCCTGGCCGGCCGCGACCGCGCTACGGCGGTGTCGTCGTCCGGCGGCGCCGCCAAGGTGAAAGGCCGACGGTCCTCGTGACCGCGGTGTCGCGGTGGAGCTGTTCCGTTCCGGCCACGGCTCCACCGCGACACTTCGACAGCCGACCGCCGATTTCCGAGGAGAGAGATGAGTGTTCCGTTCTGGGCCTGGATCGCGACGATAGGCGCGTTCCTGGTCGTGATGGCCTTCGACTTCTACCTGGTGGCCCGTAATCCACGTGACCCGTCGATGCGGGAGTCGACGATCTGGGTGACCTGCTACGTCGCGCTCGCCATCCTTTTCGGACTGGGCGTGCTGGCCGTCGCCGGGCCCCAGTACGGCGGCGAGTTCTTCGCCGGGTGGATCACCGAGTACTCGCTGTCGGTGGACAACCTGTTCATCTTCGTCCTGATCATGAGCAGGTTTGCCGTGCCGCGGCAGTACCGCCAGAAGGTACTGCTCATCGGGATCGTGCTCGCCCTCATCCTCCGCGGGATCTTCATCGCGCTGGGCGCCGAAGCAATCACGCGGTTCGACTGGATGTTTTACCTCTTCGGCGCCTTCCTGATCTACACCGCCTGGAAGCTCATCCGGCACTCCGACGAGGAAGTGGAGTTCAACGAGAACAGGGTGCTGCGCACCGTCCGGCGGATCGTCCCGTCCACCAAGGAGTACCACGGGGCTGCGCTCACCACCCGCATCGACGGGCGCAAGTTGGTCACCCCGATGCTCATCGTGATGGTCGCGATCGGCACCACCGACCTGCTGTTCGCGGTGGACTCCATCCCGGCGATCTTCGGACTCACCCAGGAGTCGTACCTGGTGTTCACCGCCAACGCGTTCGCCCTGATGGGGCTGCGGCAGCTGTTCTTCCTCATCGGCGGCCTGCTCGACCGGTTGGTGTACCTGAGCAAGGGTCTCGCGGTCATCCTCGCGTTCATCGGCTGCAAGCTGATCTTCGAGGCGATGCACCACCACGGCGTCGCGTGGGCTCCCGAGGTGCCGATCCTGGCGTCGCTGGGCGTCATCGTCGGCACGCTTGCCATCACCACCGTGGCCAGCCTCGCAAAGTCTCGCAAGGACGAGGCAGCAGCTGCGGCCGACGCCACCACCACCACAGCCAACGACGGCGACGACCCGACGGAGGAGGTGCCGGAGGCCAGCAGCAGCAAGTCCGCCGGCTGATTCCGTCCCGATACGCCCGTGCTGCCCGTCCCGCTGGGGGCGGGCAGTTCGGCGTTCCGGGGTGGTCGGCGCGGGTCGGCCCGCACCCCCGCTCCGGCCGGGTCGACGTGTCGCTGCGCGCTGCATGTCAGGCCGACTCTCTGGCCTCGCCGACGAGCTGAACATGTGACTCCTGCGCGCCGACCTCGGCCAGGGTGAAGCTCTCGATGTCGAGTACGAAACCCCGGACGACCGTCTCGGGCAGCAGGAACGGGTCGTGTCGCAGCCGCGCTACCCCGCGCAGCACGTTCACCGCCGGATCCGCGAACGCGTGAGTGCGCCACGGCGGACGCATCCCGACCTCGACGGCGAGCTCCTCGGAGAACTCCTCGTCGGTGAAGGTGGCGAGCCCACACCCGCTGTGCTGCACCACCAGCACGTCCCGCGTCCCCAGCTTCCGCTGGCTGATCGCCAACGACCGTACCGCGTCGTCCGTGACCACGCCGCCCGCGTTGCGCAGCACGTGCACCTCGCCCAGCGCCAAGCCGAACAGGGCGAACACATCGATCCGCGAGTCCATGCACGTCAGCACCACGGTCCGTAGCGCGGGGGCGACAGCCACACCGTTCGCGTTCGACGCGGCGAGCCGGCCACCACCTGCCTCGTACCGCCGCAGCAGCTCCTCGTTGCTCATCGCACTCCCTCGCTGCGCTCGGTCGGCACTTCACGCAGGCGCTGTGCTGATGATTCGCGCGCAAGCTCGCTCATAGCGAGCCCGTCGGCGAGCGGAGCGGCTCGGCACAGCAGTGCCAGGTGTACCTCGAGTGAATCACGACCGACCTCCTCCTAAGACTCGCAGTGGGTCCGGCACCGGTGGCGGGCTGCAATGGCCCGATCGGGAAGCAAGCCGCCGACTCCTCGCCGGCAGCTCACCCCCGTTCGACCGGTCCCGAACCGCTGTCAGGCGCCCCCGTCGGCCACCGCATGCTGCGCGGAACTGAGGCCGGAGGCCGCCGTGGAGGGCGCCGGTTCACCGCGACCCGGCTGACGCAGGAACATCGCGATCAGCGCGGAGACGAACGCAATCGCGCCGGCGATGGTGTACGCACCGTTGTAGCCCCAGGTCGACACGACCCATGACGCTGCTCCGAGCCCGAAGAGCCCGCTGACCAGCTTGGAGCTGTAGACGATCCCGTAGTTGGTCGCGTTGTTGTTCTCCCCGAAGTAGTCGGGCGTGAGAGCGGCGAACATCGGGAAGAAGGCACCGCCACCGATGCCGGCGAGGAAGGCG
>JAODNO010000154.1 GCA_025465235.1 Pseudonocardia sp. | reverse complement strand
ACCACAGGCCTGCCGCGCAGCGCGTCGCGCAGGTCGGCATGCGCCGAGAGCAGCGTGATGCCGTCGGCGTCGACGCAGAGGGGCACGTCGCGGGCGATCGCCTCCGCAAGCACGGCCCGGCCCGCGTCGTCGGTACCGATGCCGGGCCCGACGGCCCATGCCTGGGTCTGCCCGGCGTCCGTGATCGACTCTGTGATGACGACCTCCGGCCAGTGGTCCCGGACAAGGGGAGCGGCGGTGCCGGCGAACCGGACCATCCCGCTGGTCGCGAGGGCCGCCGCGCCGGTGGCCAGTACGGCGGCGCCCGGATAGGTCGCCGAGCCCGCCGCGATACCCACCACACCCTGGGTGTACTTGTCGTCCTCCGGACCGGGGATCGGCCAGCGCCGGGCGACGTCGACCCGCTCGAGGACCTGGGCGTGCGGCTCCGGCAGCAGCGGCCCGAGTCCGATGTCGACCAGGTGCACCTCGCCGCACCGGTGCGCGGCGAGCACGTGCACGGGCTTGAGCGCGCCGAACGTGACGGTGGCGGCGGCCGTGACGGCCGGGCCGTCGACAGCGCCGGTGTCGGGATCCACGCCGCTGGGCAGGTCGACGGCGAGGACGGGCACGCCCGCATGGTCCACGGCGGCAACCAGGCGGGCCGCGGGCTCGCGCAGCGGTCCACGCCCGGAGATCCCGACGATGCCGTCGATCACCAGATCGGCCCCGAGCTCGGCCACCAGCCCGGCGTCCGGGTCGACGAAGCGGCCGCCCGCGCCGCGCAGCGCGGCGAGGCCCGCCGGGTGCGCCCGCGCTGCGTCGAGCAGCACCGCCGTGACACCGACACCGCGCCTGCGCAGCTCCACGCCCGCCCACAGCGCATCACCACCGTTGTTGCCCGCGCCGACGAGCAGCACCACCCGGCGCCCGGCCACCCCATCGTGGCGGGCGAGCATCCGGCGCGCATGCACCGCGAGCCCGAACGCCGCACGGCGCATCAGCGCGTCATCGGGTGTGCGGTCCAGCAGCACGGCTTCTGCGTCACGCACCTGCTGGGCCGTCCAGACGCCCCTCATCGACCGTCCATCGCTGGCATGGTCGGAGCGTAGGACGCCTGCGCCCATCTGCGCCGGACGACCCGCGTCGGTAGGACATCAGGGCGGATCACGAGCGGCCGCTCCCGCTGATTTCCGCTCGTCGCCGTCGCCCGGCCGCGATCGCGCGCCGCAGTCCGAGCGCGCGTTGCGTTCGCCCGCCGGACGCCGCTAGGACTACGGTGCAGCGCTGTGACGCGGACCCGCCAGTTCTCCCGGCCGCCCGAGGCGCGCAACACGAAGGAAGCCCTCGACCAGCTCTCGCGGCCCGGCCCGCACCGCCCGCTGCGCGGCGACCTCGGCATGGTCGGTATCCCGGGCGTCGTGTTCGCGCCGGAGGAGGGGCTCGGCCTGCCCGCCGTCGCCTTCGGGCACGACTGGTTGCAGCCCGCCGAGCGCTACGCCGATCTGCTGCGTCACCTCGCGTCCTGGGGCATCGTCGCCGCCGCCCCGTCGAGCCACCGCGGACCCCTCCCGAGCCATGCCGGCTTCGCCGCCGACCTACGCACCACGCTCGACATCTGCGCGGGAGTCCGCCTCGGCGACGGGAGCATCAGCGTGGACTCCCGCCGCACCGCCCTCGCCGGGCACGGGATCGGCGGCGGCGTGGCGTTGATGGCGGCGCAGGACCGTCCCCGCGTCCGCGCCGTCGTGACGATCGCCGTCGCGCAGACGCGGCCGTCCGCCCTCGACTCCGCCCGCGCCCTCACGATTCCCGTGCTGCACCTCGCCGCGGGCAAAGACACCGTCGCGCCCGCTGCCGGCCATGCCGAGCCCATCGCGGCGTCGGCAGGCGGGCCCGTGTGGTTGCGCACGCTCTCCAAGGCGAGCCACACGGGGTTCCTCGAGGGCGTGCACTGGAGCGACTTCGTCCTATCTGGCAGCCCCGACGCGAAGACCCGCCGCCTCACGCGCGCGCTGGTCACCGCCTTCCTGCTGCACCACCTGTGCGACGAGGACCGCGTCGAGATGCTCATCGACGGAAAGGTGCCCGGCACCACCCTCGCCGAGCGTCACTGACACGCGCGCCCACATGCCCGCGCGGGCCGCTCCGAGCGACGCGCGCACGCGGGGCGGGGCGACTCGCGGATGGGCCCTCGCGCACCGGAACGGCGACTCGCGCCCGAAACGGACGACTCGGGCGCCTGGAACGGGCGACTCGCGGGCGGGGAACGGGCGACTCGCGGGGGGGCGGCGGCGGGCGGATCAGTTCGGTTCTGCGCGCGCATCGTCGGGGAGCTGGGCGATCCGCATCCCGCGCCCGTCGTCGACGCGCTGTGCCTCGGTGCCGCCGAGGCGTACGCCCGCATGGCGGGCGGCGTGGCCGACCACCGGCGGGACACTGCCCCACGCGGGCGGGTCGGCCGCCTGCCGCGCGTACGCCTCACCCAGCTCGACGGCGGCCGCTGCCTCCCGGCCGAGCTCGTTGCCCAGCCTGGCGGTGCGCTGCACCCACTCGTGACCTCGGCCGTCCGGCCAGTCCTGGGCGATCTGTTCCGACAGCCGGCGCACGCGTCTGCCCACCTCGGCCAGCGCATCGCCGAGCCCGGCGCACGATCGGGCGACGAGGTACAGGGAGGCGGCATCGGGCGGTGGCACGGGGGGCGTCACGCCCGCTCCCCGCCGTGCGCGGGACCGAGCCCTTCCTCCACGTGGCGGAGCATGCGCGCGACCACACTGTCGGCGGCCACTGCCGCGGTGGCCGCACCGGCAACCGCGGCGCTGAGCTCTGCCAGCTCGCGAACGGCGACGAGCACGGCAGCCTGCAACCTCTCGTGCTCTGCCGCCATGGCCGGTCGGCCGGGGCCTGCCGATGGCGGCACGACCGGCAGTAGCCCGCGCAGCTCCTCGGAGAGGCCCGCGGCGGTGACCGCGTGGGAACGCAGCCGATCGGGTTGCAGGCGCAGCTCGGACGACATGGGGCGATCGTGCCGCACCCAGCGGTGGGCCGGGGCGGAACGGGAGAATCAGCGAGCCGCGGCCACGACCTCGACCAGCCGGACGGCCGTGGCTTCCGCGAGCTCCGCAGTAGGGGCCTCGACCATCACACGCACCAGCTGCTCGGTGCCGGACGGGCGCAGCAGCACCCGTCCTGTGCCACCGAGCTCCACCTGGGCAGCCTCGACGGCGTCGCGCACTGCGGGGGAGTCGGCGACCGCGGCCTTGTCGACCACCTGCACGTTGCGCAGCACCTGCGGCAGCGGAGTCACGATCGCGGTGAGCGCGGCCAGCGACGAATCGGTGGCCGTCATCCGCGCCATCAGCCGGAGCGCGGTGAGCAGCCCGTCGCCGGTGGTGGAGTGCTGGGGCAGCACGACGTGCCCGGACTGCTCGCCACCGAGGCTGAACCCGCCCGTCCGCAGCTCCTCGAGGACGTACCGGTCCCCGACCTGCGTGGTGCGCACCGCAATGCCTGCCGCCTGCATCGCAAGGTGCAGGCCGAGGTTGCTCATGACGGTGGTGACCAGCGTGTCGTGGGCGAGCTCCCCGGCCTCCCGCATGGCGACGGCGAGCACGGCCATGATCTGGTCACCGTCGACCTCCGCGCCCGCAGCGTCGACCGCCAGGCAGCGGTCGGCGTCGCCGTCGTGGGCGATGCCGAGGTCGGCGCCGTGCTCGCGGACGGCCTTCTGCAACGGTCCGATGTGGGTGGACCCGACGCCGTCGTTGATGTTCAGCCCGTCCGGGTCGGCGTGCAGCGCGATGACGTCGGCGCCTGCCCTGCGGTACGCCTCCGGCGCAACGGTCGACGCTGCCCCGTGGGCGCAGTCGACCACGACGCGGAGGCCGGCGAGCGAGCCCGGAGTGGCGGCGACCAGGTGGTCGCGGTACCGCTCAGCGGCGTCGGCGAGGTCGCGCACCCGGCCGATCCCGGCGCCGGTGGGACGCTGCGCCGGGGTGGCGACACCCGCCTCGACCGCCTCCTCGAGCGCATCGGGCAGCTTGTGACCCCCTGCGGCGAAGAGCTTGATTCCGTTGTCCGGCATCGGGTTGTGCGACGCCGAGATCATCACTCCGAGGTCGGCATCGAGCGCCCCGACCAGGAACGCGACAGCGGGAGTGGGCAGTACCCCGACGCGCACGGCGTCGGCCCCTGCCGACGTCAGGCCCGCGACGACGGCGGCCTCGAGCATCTCCCCGCTGGCCCGCGGGTCACGGCCGACAACGGCGATGGGCCGGTGGGACCGGTCGCGTTCCGCGAGCACACGAGCGGCAGACCCGGACAACGCAACAGCGAGCTCCGGTGTGAGGAGCTCGCCGTTGGCCAGTCCGCGAACGCCGTCGGTGCCGAACAGACGTCGCGCGCCCAAGATCAGCGCTTGCTGTACTGAGGAGCCTTACGGGCCTTCTTGAGGCCGTACTTCTTGCGCTCGATCACGCGCGGGTCGCGGGTGAGGAAGCCGGCCTTCTTGAGCGGCGGGCGGTCCTCGGGGTCGGCCTCGATCAGCGCACGGGCGATCGCCAGGCGCAGCGCGCCTGCCTGGCCCGACGTGCCGCCACCGTGCAGGTTGGCGAAGATGTCGAAGCGCTCGGTCTTCTCGACGGTGACCAGCGGCTCGCGGATCAACTGCTGGTGCAGCTTGTTCGGGAAGTACTCCTCGAGCGACTTGCCGTTGAGGCGGAACGCCCCGCTGCCAGGCATCAGCCGGACGCGGACAACGGCCTCCTTGCGGCGGCCCACCGTCTGGATCGGGCGGTCGGAGAACACCGCCGGGATGGCGGGCACCACGTCGATCTCGGTGTCGTACTCGTCGGCGGTGTCGGCGGCATCGGCGGTGTCGGCGGCATCGGCATCGGCGTCGGCGAGGTCCGTGGCGTCGGCGGCGAGCGCGGCCTCCTCGACGGCCTCGATCTCGGCGGCTGCCGTCTCGGCGGCCTCGGTCCCGGGCTCGGGGGTGGTCACGGGCTGTCCCTCTTCGTTCTCTGCGGTCGTCACTGGGCGACCTGGGTGATCTCGAACGCGGCCGGCTGCTGCGCGGCGTGCGGGTGGTCGGGTCCGGCGTAGACCTTCAGCTTCTTGCTCATCGCCCGGCCGAGACGGTTCTTCGGCAGCATGCCCTTGATCGCCTTCTCGACGAGGCGGTCGGGGTGCTTCTCGATCATCTCTCCGACCGAGCGCTGCCTCAGACCACCCGGGTAGCCGCTGTGGCGGTAGACGAACTTGTCGTCCCGCTTGTTGCCGGAGACGGCGATCTTCTCCGCGTTGACGATGATGACGAAGTCGCCCGTGTCCATGTGGGGGGCGTACGTCGGCTTGTGCTTGCCGCGCAGGAGCGTGGCGGCGTGCGTGGCGAGGCGGCCGAGCACCACGTCCGTAGCATCGATCACATGCCAGGCGCGGGTGATCTCGCCGGGCTTGGGGCTGTACGTGGGCACGGACCTACCTCGTCGCTGTCGTGTGCTCGTCGAAATGCTCGGGAGCTGCCTCTGGTGCGCGGGTGCGGGAAAGGTGGCGGGCCCGGTGACGGGCCGTGCGGGCCGCGGTGAAGCGGCCGCAGGTCTCCACCCACCGCACGTCGAAGAACGAGCGTACCCGCCGCTCCGGAGTGGGGTCAAAACGCCCCCTCCAACCGCCGGGCACCCCCGTTCCGGAGCCGCCCGCAGCTACCGCCAGCGGGCCGCGTTCGCCTGCTCGACCTGCCGATAACTCTCGTTGGCCGTGCCCAGCGCCAGCCCGATCTGAGCCAGCACCGCCGCCAGGTCGGCCGCGGCCGTGTCCCACTTGCGCTGCGTGACCTGGTATTCCGCGGCCGCCTGCCCCTCCCAGGTGGCCGCCATCGGGGCGAGGAACCGCTTGAGCTCCTCCAGCTGGCCCGAGATGCGGGTGGCGGTGCCCCCCACGTCCGCCCTCGCTGCCTCCAGCGCCCCGAACGTGACCTTGATCTCAGACATTGCTCCCCCTTCAGCCCAGCGCAGCGCGGATCGCGGACAGCTCGCCGGAGTGCTGCTCCTCCTGCGCCTGGTAACTAGCCCCCGTGCCCTGGATCGCCTCACCGATGGTGCGCAACGCTTCGCTCAGCACGCGGGCGTCGGCGTCCCAGCGCGCCATCAACCCGGTGAACGCTGTCGACGCCTCCCCGCGCCACGCCCCGGCCAACGGTCCGAGCCTGCTGCGCAACGTGGCCAGGTCGGCCTGCACGGTGTCGTTCACCGCGAACACGTGCCTGCCGGCACGCTGCATCTCCTCGACGGTCGTACCGAACCCGTCGGCCATGCCGATCACCCCTGTCCCGTGCTGCGGTCTGTGTCGGGCCACAGTCGCAGGACGCGCGACCGCGCGGGCCCGAACCCGCGGGGCCGTGTGCAGGTGCGAACGCATGATGGGGGCGGGCACCCAGGGTGGGAACCGAGCGCTTGCCGACCATCCACCGACAACGCCTCGCGCCGGACGGGCACGGTCGCGCTGCCGTGTCTCCGGCTGCGTCCGCTCCACGCACCACCGCGGCCGTGCGGCGCGATCACGGCGCGGCCGATCGGTCCACCAGCTCCAGCCGCACCACAGCGCACCTGCCGTCGCCGCTCGCGGCCCAGGCTGTGACGCCCGCCCGCGGCGAGGTGCGTCGCGCAGGTCGACCAGGCAGGCGGCCGCGCGAGCGGGTCGTCCTCAGGCGCGCCGCAGCGACGCCACGACCACGGCGCACGCTGCGAGGACCGTTTCACTCCCGGCCCCCGTGTGCCGGCAGCCCACGCTGAGCTGCGCGTCGCCGTCGAGGAGCACGAACCAGTCGACGACGGTCCGGGCGTCCGCCTCCTGCTGTCGATAGCTCGTGGCCTCGCGCCCCGCGACGCTTGCGTCCCGGTAGCCCGACAGCGCCGACCCGCCCGCCGCGGCGTCGAACTCGGCCCGCAGTTCCGCCTGCGCCCGCTCGGGCTCGGCACCCGTGTCGTAACCGAGCGGGGTGCGCTCGACCGCGATGAGGTCGCTGCCCTCCGGCGCCCCCGCCGGGGTGAGCAGGATCCGGCGCCGTTCCGGCAGCCCGCCCGTGTGCTCCCACCCTGACGGGATGTCGAGCCGGTAGCCGTACTGCACGAGCACCCCGGCCGGGACCGTCGCGGCCGCGGGCCTCGACGGCAACAGGGCGCCGACGCCGAGGAGGCCGGCGATCAGAGCCACGGCCGCAGCGGCCGGCAGAGCGGTCCGCAGCGTCGGCCGGCGGGTCCGGGGAGGCAGTGCGGGCAGCCTGCTGGTCGGGACCTGACCGCGGTCGCGTCCGGTTGTGAGCTCCGGGCCGGCACCGGAACCGGACGGCCCGATCGCGCGCCGAGCATCCCCACCGGGCCAGTCGGGTGCCGCGGGCCCAGCCCGGGGACAACGTTCCGATCCCCCGCCGGAGCTTCGGCGGTACCCGGCGCCACCCTGCCGGGGTGCCGCGAACCCCCGCGGCCCGATCATCCGCCCAGCGGTGGCTGGAAGCGTCAACGCCCCGAGCACGGCGGCGGCATCCGGCCGCGGAGCGACGCTCACGTCGGCGATCCCGGCCTCGTCCACCAACTCCGCGAGCAGCGGCATGCGGGCCAGCCCGCCGACGAGCAGCACCGGCGCGGGGCCTGTCCGCCGCAGCACCTCGCGCAACGCGTCGATCACGGCACCGAGCGGCCTCGCCAGTACCGCACGGACCTCACTCGCGCCCAGCCGGAGGGGCTCGGGCGTCCGCACCTCGACCGAGGGCAGCAGGGACAGCGCCTCGCGCACTCGTCGCGCCTCGGCCAGGGCGGCGGGTGCGGCCATGGACAGTCCGAGCAGCTCCACCAGGAGCGCGTCAAGCGCAGCTCCGCCCACCGGCCGGGCACAGACGGCCAGCACCCGGCCGTCGGGATCCAGCCGGGTGACCTCCGCCGCCGCGTGCCCGACGTCGAGCACGACCACGTCACCCCGCCCGGCCGCGGCGAGTGGGGCCGGGACGGCGCGCACCTGCCCGGCAAGTCCCATGCCCTCCCCGTTCCACGCCGGCGCACGCGACGCGGGCCGGCTCGCCGCGTGGACGAGCACGAGCTCCTCTGGGCAGGGGACCAGCTCCGCCAGCAGGGACGGCAGTGTGATCCCGGCGGCCGTCGCCTCCGCCACCAACCATGGCTCGCCGTCGTGTCCGACGGCCGCCAGCCGCGCGGTGGCCGCCCCCAGCTGGATGGCGACGCGAACGGGCATGCCGCTCACCGTCGTCGCCCGCCCGCCCCGGCCGCGACGCACACGTTCACCGGGCGGCTGCCGGCGCTCTCCCGCCGGCCCCGGCTCGCCGCCGAGGTGCCGAGCGGCGGCTCACGGGCCGTCCTCGGCGTCCGGCGGCAGCCACGCGAGCTGGATTCGCCGGGTCCCGCGGCGCCGGTCGACGAGGGTGGCTCGCCCCGGCGGCAGGGGCGCCGGTTTGACCGACTCGACCAGCGCGCCCTCGTCGGGGCTGCCGTTCATCACCAGGCCCGGTGCGGCGAGCTCGCGCAGGCGCCCCAGGAGCGGGTCGAACAGCGCCCTCCCCGCTCCCCCGCAGCGCCGGGCGACGACGAGGTGCAGGCCCACGTCCTTGGCCTGCGGCAGGAAGCCCACCAGCGGCAGGAGCGGGTGCTGGGCGCCACCGCCGGGAGCGACGAGGTCGTAGTCGTCGACGAGGACGTACACGTCGGGGCCGGTCCACCAGCTGCGCTCGCGCAGCTGGCGCGGGGTCACCTCGGGGCCGGGCAACCGGCCGCGCAACGAGGCCGCCACCTCCCGGGCCGCCTCGGCGGTGGCGTCGACGGTGCTGGCGTAGCCGATCAGGTGGGTGTCCGGCACGATGCCCAGCAGCGTCCGGCGGTGGTCGACGACCACCACCCGCGCGGCCTCCGGCCGGTGCCGGGACGTGACACCGCGCGCGACGAGCCGCAGCAGGTTCGTCTTGCCGCTCTCCGCGTCGGCGAAGCAGATCAGGTGGGGTTCTGCGGCGAAGTCGATCTCGACGCGCTCGAGCCGCTCCTCGTCCACCCCGATCGGGATACCGGTGGCACCGGTGGGGGCGACCGGCAGGCGGTCGTGGTCGATGCGCTCGGGCAGGAGCCGGACCGGGGGAACGCCGGCACCGGGCCACGCCGCTGCGATCGCGGCCACCAACGCGGCCTGGTCGGTGGCACCGGCGCCCAGCCGGGGCGCGGCGAGAACAGCAGGGGCACCGTCGGGGGCGAGCCCGTGCCCCGGTCGGGCCGGTACCTCCGCGGCCCGGCGGCGATCCACCTCGGACTCGGACGGCTCGCCCAGCCGTAGCTCGACGCGGCCGCCGAGGAGGTCCTTCAGGGCCGGCCGCAGCTCGCTCCACCGGCCGGCCGACACCGCGAGATGCAGCCCGTAGGACAGGCCCTGCGCGGCCAGCGGCAGCAACCGTGCCTCCAGATCCTCGAACTCGCCGCGCAGCGTGAGATACCCGTCGACGACGAGCAGCAGGTCGGTGCTCGGCTCGGCGGGATGAGCGCCGGCGGCGCGCCGCGCCCGGAACTCCTGAACGGAAGCGATCCCGGCGTCGCGGAACAGGCGCTCGCGCCGGGCGAGCACAGCGGAGAGCTCGGCGACGGTGCGCCGCACGAGGTCGACCTCCTGGCGGTCGGCGACGGTGCCGACATGTGGCAGCCCGGCGAGCGGGATGAGCGCCCCGCCGCCGAAGTCGAGCACGTGTACGCCGAGCTCGTCCGGGGTGTGGGTCAGCGCAAGCCCGAGCACGGTGGTGGCAAGCGCCGTGGACTTGCCCGTCCGTGGGCCGCCGACCACGACGAGATGCCCCGATCCCCCGGCCAGGTCGATCAGGAGCTGGTCGCGGCGCTGCTGGTAGGGCCGGTCGACCAGGCCGACGGGAACGCGGAGCAGGGCTCGCCTGCCCGCGGCGAGCCCCCGGCCCGGCACAGGGCGGACCGGGCCGAGCACCTCGTCGAGGGGCGGTGGGGCATCCAGCGGCGGCAGCCAGACGCGGTGTGCCGGTGGCCCCTGACCTGCCATCGCGTCGATCAGGGTGTCGAGGACGGTGGGACCGTCGGCGCCGTCGACCTCCGCCGGCACGACCGGCTCTACCGGCGCGGCCACCGGCACGGGCCCGGCCCGGAACGGGTACGCGCGGGCGCGGCCCGCCGCCACACCCGGCCCAGGGGGTGCTGTGCCCGGTCCCGACACATAGGCGGCGCGAAACCGGACGAGCTCGTCGGTGCCCGTCGCAAGGAACGCCGAGCCGGGGGCGGACGGCAGCTGATGGGCGTCGGGCACGCCGAGGACGGCCCGCGACTCCGACGCAGAGAACGTGCGCAGCGCTACCCGGTAGGACAGGTGCGACTCCAGGCCACGCAACCGTCCCTCCTCGAGGCGCTGCGAGGCGAGCAACAGGTGGATCCCGAGCGAGCGTCCGAGCCGGCCGATGGTGACGAGCAGCTCGATCAGCTCAGGGCGCTGCGCGAGCAGCTCGGAGAACTCGTCGACCACGACGAACAACGCCGGCAACGGCGGCAGGTCGGCCCCACCCCGGCGGGCGGCGGCGTAGTCGGTGACGCCCACGAGGTTGCCGGCAGACCGCAGCAGCTCCTGGCGCCGGGTGACCTCACCGGCCAGCGCGTCGGCCATCCGATCCACCAGCGTCAGCTCGTCGGCCAGGTTGGTGATCACGGCGGAGACGTGCGGCAGCCCGGCCAGCCCGAGAAAGGTGGCCCCGCCCTTGAAGTCGACGAGCACGAGGTTCAGCTCGGCGGGCGAGTGCGTGGCGGCAAGGCCCAGTACGAGCGTGCGCAGCAGCTCGCTCTTGCCCGAGCCGGTGGCGCCCACGCAGAGGCCGTGCGGACCGCTGCCGCCCTGCGCCGCCTCCTTGAGGTCCAGCGTGACCGGGCCGCCGCGCTCGTCGACGCCGATCGGCACGCGCATCCGGTCGGTGTCGGCACGTGCCCACCGTGCGCGGAGCTCGGCGATGCCGGCGGGGCCGGGCTCCAGGCCGAGCAGCGTGGGCAGCCCGAGCGCGGACCGCGGCGTCACGTCGCCCGCCGACTCGGCGCCCCCTGGCCGGTAGCGCGCCAGGCGCCGGGCGAGCGCCCTCGCCTCGGCGACGACCAGGCCGTCGGGGCGCCCGATCCAGGTCGGCTGCTCCTCGGACGCCGGCTCGAAGTGGCGCGCGGGGTCGGCCGAGCCGATGCGATGCAGCCCGTCGGGGCCCACGAGCAGACGCACGACGGAGGGGCCTGGTCGGCGGCCCGGCGGAGCGCCGACCCGCAGCACCGTGACCCCGGCGACACCTGCCCACGGCCCCGGCCCCTCTGCCACCTCGTCGACGACCACGAGCAGGTGCGGCTCGCCCATACCGGGGCCTGCGGGCCTGCCGGCGAGCTCGGCCACCCACCAGCGACGCACGTCGTCGGCGTCGCCGGCGATCATGCGGAGCGGGCCGACGGCGTCGCGCCTGCGCGGGTGGGCGAGGTGCGGCAGCCACTTCACCCACGCCCACTCCGGAGCGAGCGCCGGCGGCGCGACGACGGCGAGCAGCGCGTCGGCCGGGCTGTGCCAGAGCGCGTACTGGGCGACGATCGCTCGGGCGAGCCCGCGGGCCGGCCCGAGCCCCGCCGCGGGCTCTGCCGGTTCCAGCCACACCGTGGAGCTGGCGCGCAGCGACAGGGCCACCGGCAGGTCCGGCACGACGGCGTGGCCGAGCAGGAACCGGCGCAGCGCCAGCGCGGTGACCGGCTCGAGGCCCTCGACCGGCCCGGTCTGCGGGGCGACGAGCCGGGTGGCCAGCCGCTGCGCCCCGCGCCCGATCCGCAGCTGACCGAAGTCGGCATCGGCCGGCCTGCGCTCCCAGATCCGGCCCGCGGCGAGCACTGCGGGCCACGCCGCCGGGTCCGGATGCACGGACTCGAGGAGACGGCGCGCTGCTGCGCGGCGATGCCGCGGACGCGGCCACGCAGCAGCGACAGGTAGCGCAGGTAGTCGCGGCGCTCCTCGTCGAGGCTCGCCGACCGGGTGCCGCCCCCACGGCCCGAGCCACTCATCATCATGCTGAGCGTCGAGATGGCGAACATGCCTCCGAAAAGCCAGGACGTGGGGTGGTGTACGCCGAGCACCGCGACGAAACCGACGGAACCGAGCAGCATGACGGCCGGCAGCAGCCGGGTCAGTACCCCGGCGGGGACGATCCGCTCAGGCTCCGGTGGCGGTTCGAGCGTGAGCTCGCCGCCGGGCATCCGCGGCGGGAGACGCCGCGTTCGGACAACTCCGACCGTGCCCATGCCCGCCCCTCCTGCCGTGCGGCCGGCCGGCCGAACGAGTTCTGCCGAACGGCCCTGCCCGCGGCCCCTGTGCTGCGATGCTAGGCAGGCGACGGGGCCTCCCGGGGCCGTTCCGGAGAAGTCGTCCCGTTGTTCGCAGAGGGGGACGAACACCATGTGCGCCGCTGCCGCCGACGCCACCTACTGCCGGCTCACGGTGCTCGCCCCGCGCGCGAGGGTCGACGTTGCGCTACCCGCCGACGTGCCGGTCGCGGAGCTGGTGCCCATGGTGCTCGAGCTGGTCGGAGAACCGGTCTTCGGACTGCGCCCGCAGCCGTGGCGGCTGTCCGGCGCGGCGGGCGGGCCGTTGCCGGCCGGGGCCACCCTCGGCGAGCTCGGGGTGCTCGACGGGGAGCTGCTGCGGATCGCGCCGGAGAATCGGCCGCCCGTCCCACCGGTGTTCGACGACCCGGTGGACGCGCTGGCAACCACGGCAGGCACGGCCGGAGCAGCCGACCGCCGGTTCGGGGCAGCCGCGGTACTGGCCGTCTCCGTCGCCGCGGCGGCGTTGCTCGCGGGCCGGCCGGGAGCAGCCGGCACTCCCGCAAGCGTGGTGGTCGCGGCGCTGGCGGCCGCCGTCG
>JAODNO010000130.1 GCA_025465235.1 Pseudonocardia sp. | reverse complement strand
CGAGGATGTACTTGCGCGCCTCGGGGATCTCCACCGTGGTGCGCAGCAGCTCACCGAACAGGTGCACCGTGATCCCGCGCTCCCGCAGCAGCGCCGCGAACCGGTCGTGCTCCTCCTGCGCCCTGGCCACCCACAGCACGTCGTCGAACAGCAGACGGTCCTTGTTGCCGGGCGTCAGTCGCTTCAGCTCCAACCCCGGACGGTGCAGGATCACCTGGCGCAGTTGCCCGACCTCGGAGTCCACGCGGTACATGCGCTCATCCTGCACGTGCCCCGAGCCCGCGTCGCGGGGCGACGTGCAGGATGTGCGCGTGCAACTCGACCGGCTCGACGAGGACCTCATCGCGCTGCTCGTGGACGACTCGCGCCGCAGCTACGCCGACCTCGGTGCGAGCGTCGGGCTCTCGGCATCGGCGGTGAAACGCCGCGTGGACCGGCTGCGGGCGGGTGGGGCGATCACGGGATTTACCGTGCGGCTCGATCCGGGTGCGCTGGGCTGGTCTGTGGAGGGCTACGTGGAGCTCTACTGCCGCAACCGCACCGCGCCCGCCACGATCCGGGCCACCGTCGCGCGGTTCCCCGAGGTGGTCGACGCCAGCACGGTCTCGGGCGAGGCCGACGCCGTGCTGCGCATCCTCGCCGCCGACATGCGCCACTTCGAGCAGGTGCTCGAGCAGATCGGGGCGGAGCCGTTCGTGGCCCGCACAAAGTCGGTGCTCGTGCTCTCGCCGTTGCTCCGCCGTCCCGCGGCGCCTCTCCCACACTGACCCGGGGCTGCTCGATCACGAGCCGGGCGGTGGTGTGCGGTTCGTGGCGATCTGAGGTGCCGCGAGCAGCCGCGCAACGGATGAGCACACAAGCCCGGGGACGCGCACGGATCCGCCGCGGAGAGGCAACGGATCGCAATTGTCCGCCGCTCATGCCGTTCCTAATCTGATGAACGTCCAGGTCCCGTCGCTGCGGCCACCCTGCCACCTCGTGGAGCGAGCCCGTGACCAGCGTCCTGTCCCGCCCGAGCGAGCGCACCGAACGCACCGCCTCCCGCCGCCACTACCTGATGTGCCGGCCGGAGCATTTCTGCGTCGAGTACGCGATCAACCCGTGGATGCACCCCGGCGTCCCCGTCGACCGCGGCCGGGCGCTGGCCCAGTGGGAGGGGCTGCGCCAGACCTACCTCGGCCTCGGCCACCGCGTCGACCTGCTCGACCCCGTCCCGGGGCTCCCCGACATGGTCTACGCGGCCAACGGCGCCACCGTCGTCGACGGGGTTGTGCTGGGTGCCCGGTTCCGCCATCGGGAGCGGGCCGCGGAGGCGGGCGCGCACCGGAGGTGGTTCCGCGCGGCCGGCTTCACCCGTGTCGTCGAGCCGGAGTTCGTGAACGAGGGGGAGGGCGACCTGCTCGTCGTGGGTCCTCCCCGAGACACGGTCGTGCTGGCCGGCACCGGCTTCCGCACCGACCGGCGCGCCCATGCCGAGGCGGCTGCCGTGCTGGGCCGGCCGGTGGTGTCGCTGGAGCTGGTCGACCCCTGCTTCTACCACCTCGACACGGCGATCGCCGTGCTCGACGACGTGACGATCGCGTGGTTGCCCGAGGCCTTCGCGCCCGCGTCGCAAGCGGTGCTGCGGGAGCGTTTCCCCGGCGCGCTCGTCGCCGACCCTGCCGACGCGGCGGTGCTGGGGCTCAACGCGGTCAGCGACGGGCGTCACGTCGTCCTGCCGGCACCGGCGACCCGGCTCGCGGCCGCCCTGGCCGAGCGCGGGTTCACGCCCGTCCCCGTGGAGATGTCCGAGCTGCTCAAGGGCGGCGGTGGCCCCAAGTGCTGCACACTGGAGGTGCGCGCATGACAATCATCGAAGCCGGCCCTGGCGCTGCCGTCGGCACCGCGACCGCGCACCACGAGCACCTCATTCACAAGCACTCGGCGCACAACTACCACCCGCTGCCGGTCGTGATCGCGCAGGCCGCAGGCGCATGGGTCACCGACGTCGAGGGCCGCCGGTACCTCGACTGCCTCGCGGGCTACTCGGCTCTGAACTTCGGGCACGGCCACCCCGCGCTTGTCGCGGCGGCCCACGACCAGCTCGACCGCGTGACGCTCACCAGCCGCGCCTTCGGCAGCGACCAGATCGGGCCGTTCTGCGCAGAGCTCGCCGCACTCGTGGGCAAGGAGATGGTGCTGCCGATGAACACCGGAGCGGAGGCGGTCGAGAGCGGGCTCAAGGTCGCGCGCAAGTGGGGCTACGAGGTGAAGGGCGTGCCCGAGGACCGCGCCCGCGTCATCGTGGCGGCCGGTGGCTTCCACGGCCGCACGATCAGCATCGTCAGCTTCTCCACCGACCCCGACGCGCGCGGTGGGTTCGGGCCGTTCACCCCGGGTTTCGACGTCGTGCCCTACGGCGATCGGGCTGCGCTGGCCGCAGCGATCACGCCCGACACGGTCGCGGTGCTGATCGAGCCCGTGCAGGGCGAGGCCGGCGTGGTCGTCCCGCCCGCGGGGTACCTGGCGGCGGTCCGCGAGATCTGCGATGCCACGGGCGTGCTCTTCGTCGCCGACGAGGTGCAGTCCGGCCTCGGCCGCACCGGACATGTGCTGGCCACCCGGGCCGCGGGCGTCGATGCGGACGTGTACCTGCTCGGGAAGGCACTCGGGGGCGGGATCGTGCCCCTGTCGGCCGTGGTCGCCGATGCCGCGGTGCTCGGCGTGCTGCGGCCGGGGCAGCACGGCAGCACGTTCGGCGGCAACCCGCTCGCCTGTGCCGTCGGCCGCGCAGTGCTCGAGCTGCTGAGCGACACCGGCCCGCACGGGATGCTCGCCAGGGCGGCTCGGCTCGGCGAGGTTCTACAGCACGCGCTTGCGGCACTCGTCGGCAGCGGCGTGGTGGCGGTGCGCCGGAGCGGCCTGTGGGCCGGCGTCGACGTCGACCCCCGGCTGGGCACCGGGCGGAAGGTCAGCGAGCGGCTGGTCCGGCGCGGGGTGCTCGTGAAGGACACGCACGGCTCGACGATCCGGCTCTCGCCGCCCTTGGTGATCACCCCCGAGGAGCTCGTGTCGGCGGTCGACGCGCTGGCGGAGGTGCTGGCCGAGCTGGGCTGAGACGAGGTGGGCACCCGATCGGAGCCCGTCACCGGCAGCCCGGTGACGGGCTCGGAGCGCTCAGACCCGACCGTGGAACGGCCTCCCGTCCGGTCCGGCGTCCGCGAGCAGGTCCGGTCGGAGCATCCCGAACATCACGGTCAGCAACACCTCGGACCTGACCTCGGGTGGCTCGTGGGGCCGGTTGACGCTCCGGATCAACAGCGTGTTCACGATCAAGGCGCTCACTTCCACGGCACTGGGGAATCGGCGGACCTCGCCGGTGCCCTGCCCGTGCTCGACGAGAACCCGGATCGACTCGGGGATGGGCGCGAGGCTCCGGGGGTCGATGTCGTCGGTGGGGTCGGGAGGCCCGGCCACCCTGATTGTGTACTCCTGCACCGCCGACCAGAACGCCGCGGTGAGCGTCGGGTAGCGAAATGTGAGCCGCGTCAGGGCCTTGACCTGGTCACACAGCGCGTCGACCACCGGTCGGTGCTCCGCGATGTCGCGCTGGGCCTGCACCAGCAGCGGCTGGATCAGCGGGCTGTAGAGGTGTCCGATGAGCGCGTGCTTGGAGGGGAAGTGGTTGTATGCGGTGGCCACGCTGACGCCCGCTCCAGCTGCAATGTCCTCCATCCGGACGCTCGCCCAGGCACGGGAGCCGAACGTAGCGTCGGCAGCGTCGAGTAGAGCCCGCCTCGTCCGGTAGCGCTTCGTACGTGCAGCGCGCGCCCGCGGATCGTCCGGTCGAGGGGGGTCGATGGGAGGCATTGATCGCAGAGTAACCAACCATTGGTAGAAGTTCTCTTGACTCCAACTTGGGTGTCACCCAAACTGCGTAGGTATTTGAACGTAGAACGACTTCGATCACCCTGCTGGGCACGGCGGGTGCGCGAAGGTACCGGAGCGGCATCGAACAACCGGCCCTGCCGTCGGGGGACTCGCAGGTGTCCAGCGGTTGTCCGGCTGCTCCTCAAGCACGACGGCAGTACCGCCGCCAGACCTGACCGAGGGCAGGCGGCAACCGCGTCCGTGTCACACCGGCGGAAGTCGCCGGTGCAGGGGAGGGGAACCCTAGCGATGTTCAGGCCTGTTGAGCGCTATTCTGCTGCAACCACCGGTAAACCACGATGAGCGCCCTCGCGGCGGCCGCCTTCGCGGCCGAACCGCCAGGCGTTGTTCCCGAGGCCGGTCTGCCTGCGTGGGTGCAACCGGCTGCCGGCTGGACGGGACACCCCGGGCCCGAGTCCATACCCATCACAGCTCCGGAAGGCGTGCGCCCGGCGGACGACCCGGCGCAGGACGACCTGCCGGAGCCGTCGCTGCTGGACGGGCTGGTGGCGGAGGCCCTGGCGGGAGAGCCGCGGGCCAAGGACCGGCTGCTCGGCACGATCCACCCGCTGGTACTGCGCTACTGCCGGGGACGGCTCGGCCGCCAGGAGACCGTCATCGGGTCGGCCGACGACATCGCCCAGGAGGTGTGCCTGGCCGTCGTCAACGCGCTGCCCGGGTACACGATCAAGGGCCTGTCGTTCCGGGCGTTCGTCTACGGCATCGCCGCGCACAAGGTGACCGACGCGTTCCGCGCCATCAGCCGCAACCGCGCGGAGCCGATGGCCGACCTGCCCGACGTCCCGGTCGTGCTCGACGGGCCGGAGCACCACCTGCTCGCGACCGAGCTCACCGAGCGCCTCAGCGGGCTGCTGCGTCACCTGACGCCGCGCCAGCGCGAGGTATTGGTGCTGCGCATCGCCGTCGGGCTGAGTGCCGAGGAGACCGCGCAGGCGGTCGGTTCGACGCCGGGTGCCGTGCGGGTCACCCAGCACCGTGCTCTCAACCGGCTGCGCCGGATCCTCGCCGGGTACTTCGTGGAGGACGAACCGGACGAGGAGTGAGTGGCGACGCATCGGGCCTCCGGAAGCGCCGAGGTCGTCAGGGAGTAGCCTGATCGCCGATCAACTCCCTGACGGGCGGGTACGGAGGAGGCGGCGTGTCGGCTGGCCAGATCGCGGCACTGATCGCCGCGGGGGCCTTCGTGGTTCTCGTGCTGTTGCTGGCCGTTCCGCTGCTGAAGCTCGGCCGCACCCTCGACGAGGCCACCGTCGCCATCCGGAAGGCCCACGAGGGCAGCGCCCCGCTGCTGAACGACGCGCAGACGACCCTGCACCAGGTGAACACACAGCTGGAGCGGATGGACGGCATCACGTCCAGCGCGCGTACGGTCACGAGCAACGTCTCTGTGCTGACGTCGCTGTTCACGGCCACCCTGGGCGGGCCGCTCGTGCGGGCCGCCGCGTTCTCCTATGGCCTGAACAGGGCCGTGAAGGCCCGACGGGCCGGCCGCGACGCCGGGGCCCACTCGAAGCGGAGCCGGCCTGGACGCCGGAGGGGCCGGCGGTGAAGAGGCTGTTCTGGCTCGGGCTCGGCCTCGCCGCGGGGGCGTACGCCACCCGACGGGCCAGCGCTGCGGCACACAGCCTCACCCCCGCGGGGATGGGGGCCAACATCGCCGACGGTCTGCGTGAGCTCGGCGCAGGGTTGGGCGCGTTCGGAGCCGAGGTGCGCGCAGGGATGGTTGAGCGCGAGCGCGAGCTCAGCGAGCTCGTGGAGCGTCGCACGGGTGGGGGGCTGCCCACACTCGGCGATGCCTTCGCCGAGCCGCAGCCCATGGTGCGACCGGGCGCGCGAGCGCGCCGGGCAGGGGAGTAGCGGCGCCCCTGCGCCCTCCCCTGCCGATCCGCGTCCGCGCCCCTGAGGGAGACTGGTGATGGCCTCCCTCGTCGTACCACACCAGGAAGCACCGCCGTGCAGACCCACGAGATCACCCGTCGCTTCACCGATCACTTCACCGCCGCCGGGCACATCAGCGTGCCCAGCGCGTCGCTGATCCTCGACGATCCGAACCTGCTGTTCGTCAACGCGGGGATGGTGCAGTTCAAGCCGTACTTCCTCGGTGACGTGCCGCCGCCCTACGATCGCGCCACCTCCATCCAGAAGTGCGTGCGCACCGGCGACATCGACGAGGTCGGCCGCACCACGCGGCACAACACGTTCTTCCAGATGGCCGGGAACTTCTCCTTCGGTGACTACTTCAAGGCCGGCGCGATCGAGCACGCCTGGAACCTGATCACCGGCAGCCAGGACGCCGGGGGCTACGGCTTCGACCCCGACCGCATCTGGGTCACGGTCTTCCGCGACGACGACGAGGCCGTCGACCTCTGGCGGAAGATCGCCGGGCTGCCGCTGGAGCGCATCCAGCGTCGCGGTGGCAAGGACAACTACTGGGACATGGGCGTGCCCGGTCCGGGCGGCCCCTCCTCCGAGATCTACTACGACCGGGGGCCGGAGCACGGCCGCGAGGGCGGCCCAGAGGCCGACGAGGACCGGTACCTGGAGATCTGGAACCTCGTCTTCATGCAGGACGTGCGGGGCCGGCTCAGCCCGAAGGACGGCCACCCGCCGATCGGAGTGCTGCCGCACAAGAACATCGATACCGGCATGGGCGTCGAGCGGGTCGCGTACCTGCTGCAGGGCGTCGACAACGTGTACGAGACCGATCTCGTGCGCCCGGTCATCGCGCGGGCCGAGGAGTTCTCGGGCCGCCGCTACGGCGCCGATCACGCCGACGACGTCCGGTTCCGCGTGATCGCCGACCACGCCCGGTCCGGTGTGATGATCATCGGCGACGGTGTGACGCCGTCGAACGAGGGCCGCGGCTACGTGCTGCGCAGGCTGCTGCGGCGCATCGTTCGTTCGGCGCGGCTGCTCGGCGTGAACGAGCCGGTGCTCAACTCGTTCGCCGAGGTCGTGCGTGACGAGATGGCCCCGACGTACCCGGAGCTCGTCACCGACTTCGAGCGGATCTCGGCGGTCGTGCAGGCCGAGGAGGAGGCGTTCCTCGCCACCCTCAGCGCGGGCTCGCGCATCTTCGACACCGCGGTCGCGGAGACGAAACGCGGCGGCGGCCTCGTGCTGCCCGGTGACCGGGCGTTCCAGCTGCACGACACCTACGGCTTCCCGATCGACCTCACCCTGGAGATGGCCGCCGAGGCGGGTCTCGAGGTCGACCAGGACCGCTTCGCCTCGTTGATGAACGAGCAGCGCACCCGGGCCAAGGCCGACGCCGCCACCCGGAAGGTGGGCCACGGCGACGCCTCGATCTACCGCACCGTGCTCGACACCCACGGCGCCACCGACTTCCTCGGCTACACCGACCTCAGCGCCGAGGCCACCATCGTCGGCCTGCTCGTCGACGGTGTTCCGGTGGCGGCGGCCCGGGAGGGCGAGCAGGTGGAGGTCGTGCTCGACCGCACCCCGTTCTACGCCGAGGCGGGTGGCCAGCAGGCCGACACCGGCGAGCTGCGGGGAGCGTCGTTCACCGTGCGCGTCGACGACGTGCAGTCGCCGGTCGCGGGGCTGCGGGTGCACCGCGGCACCGTCATCGCCGGCGAGGTGTCGCTCGATGCGGCCGTCGTGGCCGAGGTGGACCGGACGCGGCGCGGGTCGGTCTCGCGGGCCCACACCGCCACCCACCTCGTGCACGCCGGCGTCCGCGGGGCGCTGGGCACCGCCGCCGCGCAGGCCGGCTCGCTCAATGCGCCGGGCAGGCTGCGGTTCGACTTCACCTCGCCCGCCGGTGCGGTCGCGCCTGCCGCGCTCGCCGAGATCGAGGACGAGGTCAACACCGTCCTGCAGCAGAACCGCGAGGTCGAGGCCTACGAGACCACGATGGACGAGGCCAGGCGGCTCGGCGCGATGATGCTGTTCGGCGAGAAGTACGGCGACCGGGTCCGGGTCGTCGACATGGGCGACTACTCGCGCGAGCTCTGCGGTGGCACCCACGTCGGGCGCACCGGCGAGATCGGCATGATCAAGGTGCTGTCGGAGGCCTCGATCGGTTCCGGGGTGCGGCGCGTGGAGGCGCTGGTCGGGCTGGACGCCTTCCGCCACCTCTCGAAGGAGCACCTGCTCGTATCGACGCTGGCCGACCAGCTGAAGTCGCGCCCGGAGGACCTCCCGGATCGGATCAACGCGCTGGTCGAGCGGCTGCGCACGGCCGAGCGCGACCTCGAGAAGGTCCGCGCCGACGCGGTGCTGTCCTCGGCCGCGGCGCTCGCCGCGGGTGCCGAGTACATCGACGGGGTCGCGCTCGTGGCGGTGGCCGCACCGGACGGAGTGGCCGGCAACGACCTGCGTGCCCTCGCCTCCGACGTCCGCGGCAGGCTCGGGTCCCGGCCCGGTGTCGTCGCGCTCTTCTCCGGCGACGGCGACAAGGTCTCCTTCGTGGTGGCCACCACGGCCGGCGCCAGGGACCGCGGCCTCGCCGCGGGCGGGCTGATCCCGGCGTTCGCCCCGGCCGTGGGCGGGCGCGGCGGCGGCAAGCCGGACCTGGCGCAGGGCGGCGGCACGAACCCCACGGGCATCCCGGCGGCCGTCACGGCGCTCCGCTCCGCACTCCGCGGATGACGGTGGCGCTGTGAGAGGTCGACTGCTCGGGGTCGACGTCGGTGCAGTGCGCGTAGGCGTCGCCGTCTCCGATCCGGCCGGTGTACTGGCAACGCCGCTGGTCACCGTCCCGCGCGATGTCGAGGACGGCACAGATTTGCGGACGATCGCCGATCTGATCGCTGAGCACGAGGTCGTCGGCGTCGTGGTCGGGCTGCCACGCACGCTGGCCGGGCGGGAGGGTGCTGCCGCGGAAGCGGCGCGGGCGTTCGCCGTCGCGCTGGAGGCCGCCGTCGACGTGCCCGTCGAGCTCTCCGATGAGCGGCTCACCACCGTGGTCGCGACCCGGCAGCTGCGGGAGCGCGGGGTGAAGGGCCGCAAGCAGCGCGCTGTAGTGGACCAGGCCGCGGCTGTAGCGATCTTGCAGGGCTGGCTCGACGCAGCTCGCCGTCGCTGACCCGGACATGCGGGCCTGCGGGCGCCCTCGTTAGTGTCGGAACCGTGACCCTGGAAGGCTGGGACCAGCGAGTACCGCCCCACTCCAGTGGTGAGGCCGACGACTCGGTGGCGACTGGACCGATCGACCTATACCCCTCCCACCAGGAGGAGTACCCGTCCCGGCGCGCGCAGCAGCGGACCCGCACACGCCGGCGGCGAAGGCGCAGCGGGGTGCTGCTGCTCGCGGTGCTCCTGCTGCTGGGGGGCGTCGCCGGTGGTGGCTACTACGTGTACTCGACGGTGTTCGCCACGCCCGACTTCGAGGGCCCGGGCACTGGCGACGCCATCGTGCAGGTGCATGACGGCGACTCGACCACACAGATCGGCAGCACGTTCGCCCAGCGCGGCGTCGTGGCGGGCGTCCAGGCGTTCACGGAGGCCGCGGCGAAGGACGACCGGATCCGGTCGGTGCAGCCCGGCTACTACCAGATGCGGTTGCGGATGTCGGGCGTGGCGGCGGTCAAGCAGCTGCTGGACCCGAGCTCGCGGGTCGGTCAGCTGGAGATCCGCGGCGGGGTCCAGCTCGACGACACCAGGGCGCCCGACGGCACGGTGGCGCCTGGCGTGCTCAGCCTGGTCTCGAAGGCCACGTGCGTGGAGCAGGACGGCAAGGAGCAGTGCGTCCCGGTCGACCAGCTCCGAGCCGCGATGAAGAACACGGATCCGGCCGCACTCGGCGTGCCGGCGTGGGCGCTGGAGGAGGTCGGCCGGGCCGACCCGGCGCGGCGCCTGGAAGGCCTGCTGATGCCGGGCCGCTACGACGTGGACCCGGGCGCCCCCGCTGTCGACGTGCTGCACGGCCTGCTGGCCACGTCGGCTGCGCGGCTCGAGGCGGCCGGGTTGGTGGCCGGCGCCCAGCGCATCGGCTCCACCCCGTACCAGGTCCTGACGATCGCCTCCCTCGTGGAGAAGGAGGCCATCACCCCGGACATGCCCAAGGTAGCCCGCGTGATCTACAACCGGCTCGGGGCGGGCCAGCGGCTCGAGCTCGACTCCATGGTCAACTATCCGCTCGACCTGCAGGCGCTACGCACCAGCGCCGGTGACCGGGCGCGCCCGGGGCCGTACAACAGCTACGTCGTCGCCGGCCTGCCGCCCACCCCGATCTCGGCGCCGGGGAGCGCGGCGATCGAGGCGGCACTGACGCCTGCGCCCGGTCCCTGGTTCTACTTCGTCCGCTGTCAGACGGACGGCACGTCGTGCTTCGCCACGACGTTCGCCCAGCACGCGACGAACGTCCAGGAGGCCAGGGCGAACGGCGCCTTCTGACCTCGGCGGCCGGACGAGACGCCTCAGCTCGCCGGGCGGCCGAAGAACCCCGGGGGCGGCTGGGGCGACGGGGTCGCGGTGCGGTCCGACGGCGCGCGGGCAGCTCCGGCGAAGCGGCCGACGTCCTCGCCGGTGAGCACCCTGGCCGGGAACGGGTCGGCCGCCATCCGCCGCACCAGCACGTCCACGGGGAGCGGTGCCGCGCTGCCCAGGAGCACGAGGTTGCCGAACCGACGTCCGTGGAGGATCTCCGGCGAGGCGAGTACCGCCACCTCGGCGAACCGGGCCAGCGCTGCAGCCACCTGCGACCGCGCGAAGCCCAGCTTCCCGCCGTCGGCGACGTTGGCGGCATACACCCCGCCCGGTGCGAGCGCGGCCGCAGCGGAATCGAGGAACTCCGTGGACGTCAGGTGCGCCGGAGTGCGGGCACCGGCGAACGCGTCGAGCACGAGCAGGTCGACCGAGCCGGGTGCGACCCGGGCGAGCGCGGCCCTCGCGTCCCCGACGGCGACCTCGATCCCCAGCCCGTCGGCCGGTAGCCGGAATGCGACGAGCTGCACCAGTTCGGCGTCGAGTTCGACGACCTGCTGCGTCGACCTCGGCCGCGTGGTGGCGACGTACCGGGCGAGCGTCCAGGCGCCGCCGCCGAGGTGCAGCGCCCGCAGCGGCGCTGCTCGCGGTGCCATCAGATCGACCACGTGGCCGAGTCTGCGCACGTACTCGAACTCCAGATGGGTCGGATCGTCGAGGTCGACGTGCGACTGTGCGGTGCCGTCGAGGAGCAGAGTCCAGCCCTGCGGCCGGTCGGGGTCGCCCACGAGCTCGGCGTGGCCATGGTCGACCTCGGCACGAACCGTGGTGCGTGCCTCCCGCTCCGCTCGTCCGTGCACCCGTCGATCCTGCCCGCTGCAGCCGTCATCCCGTGGGGCGGGCCTACCCGTAGACGTGATCGAGCTGCAGCGTGAGCACCAGCCTGCGGTCGGCGACCATCGCCGAGTGGTACTCGTCCTGGTCGGGATGCTCGCCCATGGATCGCCGACCGCAGCCACGCCCGCGGCCTGTTGTCCACCTGGTGCTTCGGCCATCCACAGATCCGTCGAGGCCCTGGTCGGCGGGTGCCGGTCGGCCGAGGATCGACGTTGTGGGGGATTGCGTGAGGGATCGGGAGAGGCGCCG
>JAODNO010000121.1 GCA_025465235.1 Pseudonocardia sp. | reverse complement strand
GCCACATCGTCGCCGGAGCGCTCGTTTTCACCCAGTTCGATAACCCATGGCCACGCCGATCTTGCTGAGATAACCTCCCTGCAAAGCGGAAATAGTTGACGGCTATCCGGGGTGCCAATAGTCTGCGTTTCCCTTGCTTGTGTCACTGCCCGGCTTCGGTGTACGCAGCGTGAGGGGATCGACACACATTCAGCGGACGCGGCAGAGTTCGCGGAGCCAGGTCCGGTGATCGAGTGCGGTGGACAATTGATCCAGTCGGCGTCATCCGGCTGGCCGTCTGATCCGCCGACCCAATGGCGGCTTCGGCCGTACCTGGCCATCCGGAGGTGTTCCATGTCCGAGGATCATGAGGTTGATGGACTGAATCGACGTCGTACGTCGCTCTCCCTGGCGCTCTTGGTGCGGGCGTCCTCCTCGGGAAAGCAAGCCCAGCCGGGCCGGACTTGCCGTATCCGAGTCAGCCATGAGTGAGAACGAGAACGCCGAGGACCTGCCTCGGCGCCGATTCCTCAAACTGTCCGGTGTCGCCGGGGCTGCCGCTGTTCTCGCTGGTGCCGGGCACAACCTGGCTGCGGCTCAACCGCTCTCCCCATCCGGAGTACTAGCACCTACCCCGAGCACCGAATGCGGATATACCACCGACACCGACCATCTTTGGAACGCCGTCAAACACTGCAATGGTGGAGGCGCGGGGTGCGCCGCCCTACGGAGAAACGCCATCGATTACGTGTTCGCCGGTAGCAATTTCCATAAACCTAACTATATAACCGTCCCGAATGAACGCGTAATGGGTATCGAATGCCCTTGGGTCACTGACCCTAATAGGCCAAATTATTGGCAGGATGCATGGGGCTGGGCCGGCTCGGCCCCGACAACGGTGGGAGGCGAAGTTGGACTTGGGATCAACTCGAAAAAGGCTCGGTCCGCTCACCAGCTGCATATTCATATGGCCACCGTCCGCAGCTACTCGCTGAAGGACGTTGCCGATCATGATCTTTCTGCTGCCAAGAGTTTCGGTGACTGGCACAAAAGCCGTGTGTCAATCACCGGCTGGAACGGCAAAATCCAGACGCAGCATGTCTATCGAGTAGTCCACGTGGGCTCCTTCGGTACTGTTAATTTGTTCGAACAGCTCAGAATGATGGTCGGCCAGAAGGACATGGTGAACCAAACACTGATCGTCATACCCCGTCCATCAAGCAAGGGCGGCGGATACTACATCGTGAACAGCCAGGCGAGTTTGACCGGTCTCAATCTAACGGGATCGGATACCTGTGATCCCCTGCTACTGATACAGGACGGCGGCTGACCTGCCAGTGCCTAAAACCATCGATACCCGTGGTCTTTCCTGTTGTCGCAATGAACGGCTACCGCTCCGCACCAGATCGTGCTGCACCTGGACCCGGCTCTCGAACCGGAGCAGGTGTGCTGGCGAACTGCCGCACGGCGCCCGCGGGGCCACCCGGACCGTCTCGACGCCCGCGTGCAGATGTCAGCCTGCCGGTGAGCTACGTGGGATCACCGTTGACCTGGCATGTATCACCGAGTCTGAGCCGCGTAGGTTGAGCCTGTGTACTCGACGCAGGTCACAGGGCACGTCAAAGCCTCGCGAGCGGCTGTCTATCGAGCACTGCTGGATGCGACCGCAATCGCGAGGTGGCGGGTCCCGGCCGGGATGAGCAGCCATGTGCATGACTTCAACGCCCATGAAGGTGGCACGTTTCGGATCTCGCTCACGTACGACGCAGCGGGCGGAACAGGTAAGTCGGCACCGCATACCGACACCTACCACGGGCATTTCGTGAAGCTCGTGCCGAACGAAGAGGTCGTGGAGGTGTTCGAGTTCGAGACCTCAGAGCCAGGGCTCTACGGCGTGATGACGATGACGACCACGCTAACCGACGCAGACGGTGGAACGGATGTCCTCGTCGTGCACGAGGGGATTCCTGACAGCGTCCCGGCCACCGACAACGAGACGGGCACGCGGATGGCCTTGGCAAACCTGGCCGAGCTCGTCGAGGCGAACTAGCGCGTCCTGATCGTCAGGGATGAACGCTCGCATTCGCATCGCTGACGTCAGCCTGCGGGAAAGTTGCACTCCGCAGAGTGCCTGCTGTCCCCGTTGCCGATCCGCAACCCGGCCGGGCAGGCCCTGCCGCACCGCTGACCAGGCCGTCACCCCCAGCAGCGACAAGTTCCACCCGTGGGGTGAAGAGCCGCGGGTTGCCGGTTCTTAGCGTTGCCTGGGGTGGACTCCCGGCGGTCGAGGATGTGGTCACGGTGGCGGTTTGCGATCGGCGGGGCGGGGGTCCCGGGTGGGCTGCCGGTGATGGTGGGGTTGGCCGCCCGAGCGGGGTACGAACGGCAGTGGACCAGCGCGGGATTCCGGGACAGCTCCCGACGGATGACCGCTGTGTGGGGTCTGGCCCTGATCGCCGAGGCAAGCCTGAGGGTTGCGCTGTCGTTCCTGATCTCCCCGGCGACGCTGATGCTCATCTCGCCGCTGCTTACCGCGACCGTGTTCGGGTCACTCGCTGCCTGGAGCCTGCACCGGCGCTCCGCCCGCCTCCGCGCCCAGCGCGCCGTCCCGACCGCCTGACAGGACGAGGATCCCGTGATGATCACACCTGAACTCCCACAGCTCCCCTTTCCCCGCCGCGACGTTCTCGACATCGCGCCGCTTTACCGCACGCTGCAGGACACTGCGCCGATCAGCCCGGTCCGCACCCCTGCCGGCGACGTGGCGTGGCTGGTCACCCGCCATGCCGAAGCCAAGGCGCTGTTCGCGGACCCGCGGCTCGGCCGCTCCCACCCCAACCCCAGCCAGGCCGCCAGGATCTCAGGCGCTGCGCTGCTCGGGGGTCCCATTGGCGATCCGGCCACCGAGGTCGCCGACCACAGCCGGATGCGCCGGCTGCTCACCCCGGCCTTCTCCGCCCGACGCATGCACGCCCTTGAGGCTCACGTCGCCGACATGGTCGAGGACCTGCTTGACCAGCTCGCCGAGCGGACTCCGCCCGCGGATCTGCACGAGGCGCTGTCGTTCCCGCTGCCCGTGCTGGTGATCTGTGAACTGCTCGGCGTGCCCTACGCCGACCGCGACCGGTTCCGGGTCTGGTCATCGGGCGCTGCCGGTCTCACCGATCGCGCTGCCGCATCGGCGGCGCTCGGGAAACTCGTCGCCTACATGCACGAACTCATCGCCCGCAAACGCGTCGAACCCGGCGAGGACGTGATCTCCGATCTGATCGCTGCGCAGAACCAATCGCACTACGGCGACCAGCAGATGGCCGGCCTGGCCGCAGGACTGCTATTCGCCGGACACGAAACCACTGTGGCCCGCATCGACTACGGCACCCTGCTGCTGCTCACCTACCCCGACCAACGCGACGCTCTCTGTCACGATCCCGCGCTGGTGGATAGTGCGGTCGAGGAGATACTGCGGATGGCCGCCCCCTCCGGCGGAGGATTGCCCCGCTACGCCCGAGCGGACATCGACATCGCCGGCGTGACCATCCGCACCGGCGACGCCGTGCTGCTTGCCGGCGCCGCCGCCAACCGCGATCCTGCCGCGTTCCCCGACCCCGACCGGTTCGACATCACCCGCAACCCCAATCCTCACCTGGCCTTCGGACACGGCCCCCGCTTCTGCATCGGCGCCAGCCTCGCCCGCCTGGAACTCCACGCCGTGTTCGCCGCGCTACCGCAACGCTTCCCCAGCCTCGAGCTAACCGTCCCGCTCGACCAGCTCGAGCTCCGCACCGACCTGCTCACCGGAGGCGTCACCGCGTTATCTGTCACCTGGTGACAAGGCCAGGAGAAGGGTGGTGGGCGACGTGCCCCCGGTGAAGACGATCAGCGGGAAGAGCCCCCGTGAAGACTCGGACGGCGATCTGATGATCAGTCACACGGCTGGAGTAGTCACTGTTTGTGTGAGCCGCGTCGGGAGAGTCGACGTGGCCCCAGTAATGTTTGTGGGCATGGCACGGGATGAGCGCGGTGTGAGTGCCCAGAGTGAGGACTTCGCTGCCTGGTACAGCGAGGTGGTCTTCAAGGCCGGCCTCGTGGACCGAGGCCCGGCTAGGGGCACCATGGTCATCCGACCGTACGGATACCGGTTGTGGGAGCAGTTGCAGTCCGAACTCGACCGCCGCATCAAAGACACCGGCCACGAGAACGCCTACTTCCCTCTGCTGATCCCGGAAAGCTACCTCGGTCGAGAAGCCGAACATGTCGAAGGGTTTTCGCCGGAGCTGGCGGTCGTCACCCATGCCGGTGGCAAGGAACTCGAAGAACCGCTCGTAGTGCGGCCGACCTCGGAAACGATCATCGGCGAGATGATGGTCAAGTGGATCAGCTCCCACCGCGATCTGCCCCTGCTGCTGAACCAGTGGGCGAACGTGGTGCGGTGGGAGCTGCGGCCACGAATGTTCTTGCGCACCACCGAGTTTCTGTGGCAGGAGGGCCACACCGCGCACGCCGACGAGGCGGACGCCTGCCGCGAGACCATGCTCGCCCTCGACATCTACCGCGAGGTGGCGCGAGACCTGGCCGCAATCCCGGTGGTCCCGGGTGAAAAGACGCCTGGCGAGCGCTTCGCGGGCGCGGTGGCGACGTTCACCATCGAGGGGATGATGCGCGACGGCCGCGCACTGCAGGCTGGCACCTCGCATTACATGGGCACCAATTTCGCGAGGGCGTTCGACATCCGCTACACCAGCGAGGCGGGCCGAGGCGAGTTGTGTCACACCACGTCCTGGGGCATGAGTACTCGCATGATCGGCGGGATCGTCATGACCCACGGTGACGACAAGGGCCTCGTCTTTCCGCCGCGGTTGGCGCCGTATCAGGTGGTGATCGTGCCGATCACCCGCGGCGGCAATGTCGCGGTCGAGGAAGCGGCCGACAATTTGGCTCGCCGCCTCCGGGCAGCCGGTGTGCGTACCCACGTTGACGGGCGTCCCCAACTCAGCCCGGGGTTCAAGTACAACGAGTGGGAGATGCGCGGCGTCCCGGTCCGGCTCGAACTCGGCCCCCGAGATCTGGAGGCTGGCACCGCGATGATGGTGAAACGTCTCGGTGACGACGGCAAGCAGGCCGCGCCGATTGACTCTCTGCCGGACATCATGCCAGGGGTCCTGGAGGAGTTCCAGGCATTCCTACTCACTCGTGCGACCGAGTTCCGCGACAGCCACACCCGCACGGTCGACAGCTGGGAGGATTTCGCCGACGCGGTGTCGACCGGATGGGCGCGGGCGCTGCACTGCGGTACGCCCACCTGTGAGGAGGACATCAAGTCCGTCACGGCTGCCACCCCGCGTTGTATTCCACTGGACGGCGAACCGGCGAATGGTGTGTGCGTGCGGTGTGGCGCGGCGTCGGCGTACGGCAAGCGCGTGATCTTCGGGCGCGCCTACTGACGGGCGCAGTTGCGGGGTAGGCGTTGAACTCAGGCGAGTCGTCCCGAGCGGAACCCGGCCAACATGCGGTGCACAGGCAGACACAGGGCGGACACAGGTACGAGTGCGAGCGTGCGGTCGACGCGGAAGATCGGGCGGCACTACGAGCGTACGAAGGGGCAGGACCGGTGGGCGGCCGATCACCTTTTGCCCGCCTGGCGCCACTGGGCAGCGCGGTGCGCGCACGGTCCCGCGGTCCTGCGATCGCTTCGGAGGTCTCCGTCCGGCGTTCTTCCGGCTCATGCCGGACTTCCCTTGGAGAGGTACATGAATCGCCACCGCCGGATAACGCTGCTGACCGCCGGCGTGGTCGCGGGACTCGCGACCACCCTTTTACCGGACAGCCTTCTTCCGGGTTCGGGGCGAACGGCATCAAGGTGCACGACGGCGCAGTCTGGGTGAGCAACACCGACAGGGGCACCCTTCTGCGCATCCCGATCGGCCCGCGCGGTGACGCAGGGGAGGTCGCGACCGAGGCCGAGGGCCTGACGAGCATTGACGACTTCGCCTTCGTGGGGCCGGGCGACGCGGTCCTGGCGGCCCAGAACTTCGCGAACAGTGTCGCTCTGGTTAACCCCGACGGCACGCACAGCACCGTGCTCACCGCGGCGGACGGGGTGTCCAACCCGACATCGGTCGCGGTGCGCGGAAGGACCGTATACGTGGCGAGCGGCGCCTACTTCACCCGCAACGACCCGAACCTGCTCCTCGCCCGTGATGCTGACGCACCTGCTCATCAGTAGGCGGCGAACTATTTGCCACTCCATGCTGAGCAGCCCAACAGCTCGGCTGGGCCGCATCTGACGCTCGGCGCTCCCTCGGCGGGCTCCACCGTGTACCGGCGGCTCGCGTCAGCGGTGCGGCTGCCGCGTGACGTTTTCTGACGTCAGCTGACGTGCACGTTACGCAGACCCGTCTGGTGCATGCCGAAAATGACGTTTGGTGATCGCTCTGCCGCGTCGAGTAACGATCGATCAACTGCGGGACGACCTGAAGCGTGACCATCGCAGCGGCGCGAACCGTTCATCGTCCCCGAGGATCTGCTGTGGAACGCTCGATCGATCACCGCTCGATCTCCGTCCTCTCCGCTCGGGTGGCCCGGCCGTTCCGGGTTCCCGCACTTGTGCTCGCGTTCGTGCTCGTGTGCCTGCTCAGCGCGCTCCCTGGTAGGGGGGCCGCTGAGGCTCAGGTCGCCCCCGCCCCCGCCACCCCGCCAGTTGCCGCTGCCGAGGATCTGACGGGCCTTTCAGGCGGACTTCTGCCCCGCGCCGACGGCGTGCAGGCCGCGGCAGCGGTGTCGACGGAAGGGGCCGGTGGCGAACCGGTCCAGACGCCGATCGCAGTGGCAGGGGGGCCGGGCCAGCTACTGCTGAGCGTGCTCCTCGTGCTCGTGTCGTTGGCCCTGACCGTGGTCGCAGGCACGACGCTGTGGTGGATGCTGCACGCCTGGCGCACCCCAGGCGCCCTGGCCGCCACCGGGTTCACCCGGCGCGACGCCAGTCGGCATCGATCGTTCTCGCTGCTGCTCCCGGCCCGGCATGAGCAGGCGGTCCTCGGCGACACCCTCGACTCACTGGCCGCACTGGACCATCCCGACTACGAGGTCATCGCGATCATCGGCCACGACGACCCGGAGACGGAGGAAGTGGCGCGCGCCGCGGAGCGGCGCCATCCCACGCGGATTCGCGTCGTGATCGACCACAACGTCCCGAAGAACAAACCGAAAGCGCTCAACACCGCCCTGCCGCAGTGCTGCGGTGAGATCACGGGCGTGTTCGATGCCGAGGACGAGGTGCATCCGGGCCTGCTCCGCCTGGTCGAGGCCCGGTTCGAGGAGGCGGACGCCGACGTCGTGCAAGCAGGCGTGCAGCTCATGAACGTGCACAGCAGTTGGTGGTCGCTGCGCAACTGCCTCGAGTACTACTTCTGGTTCCGCTCCCGGCTGCATTTCCACGCTGACCAGCGGTTCATCCCCCTCGGCGGGAACACCGTCTTCACCAAGACCGAGCTGCTCCGCAGCCACGGCGGGTGGGACCCCGAGTGTCTGGCCGAGGACTGCGAGATCGGCGTGCGGCTCTCGGCCTCCGGCGCTCGGGTGGCCGTCGCCTATGACCCCGCCGCCGTCACCCGCGAGGAGACCCCCGACACCGTCACGTCCCTGGTCAAGCAACGGACGCGGTGGGACCAGGGCTTCCTCCAGGTGCTACGGAAGGGGGAGTGGCGTCGGCTGCCGTCGCGACGGCAGCGCTGGCTGGCCCGGTACACGCTCTGCATGCCGTTCCTGCAGGCCGCAACCGGTTTGCTGCTCCCGCTGTCGCTGGTGGCGATGCTGTTCGTCAAGGTGCCCGTGCCGATCACCCTCCTCACGTTCCTGCCGCTGGCCCCCACCATCGTGACGATGGCGGTGGAGGTGGCGGCGCTGGGGGAGTTCGGTCGCGCCTTCGGCGTCCGGGTCCGACTCCGCGACGTTCTCCGGCTGGTCCTCGGGACGTTTCCCTATCAGGTCCTGCTGGCGTTCGCGGCGCTGCGGTCGGTGTGGCGGGAGGCCCGCGGCCACAGCGGGTGGGAGAAGACGTCGCACTCCAACGTCCACCGCGCGCCCGCAACGCCGGCGGCTGCGGCATGACCGCCGTCCTGGCGGCGCAGCACCCGGTTCCGTCAGCCGTGCAGTCCACCTCCGTGCCGGACAGGCGGTGGCGGCACCGGATCACGCCGCAACTGCCGCAGGTGCTCGTCGGCTTCCTCCTGCTGCTCACCGCGGTGGTGCGGTTGGTCAATCTCACCGGGGCGCCCCAGCGCATCGACGACGAAGGAACCTACGTCGCGCAGGCGTACGCGCTCCTGCGCCACGGCGAGCTCTCTCACTACACGTACTGGTACGACCATCCGCCGCTGGGCTGGGTGCAGATCGCCGGGTGGTTCCTGCTCACCGGCGCGCCGGAGTCCTCCTCCAGCGCGGTCGCAGCGGGACGCGGGTTCATGGTGCTCGTCGCAGTGGTCTCTGCCGCGCTGCTCTGGACGCTCGCCCGCCGGCTCGGCCTCTCGCTTGCGGCGGCGGCGGCTGCGGTGGCGGTGTTCGCGCTGTCTCCCCTCGCCGTCGAGCTCGGCCGCACGGTGTACCTGGACAACATCGCGGCGGCCTGGCTACTGGCCGCCCTGGTGCTGTTCTGCTCACCGCAGCAGCGGCTCTCAGCGGCGTTCGGTGGTGCGGCGTGCTTCGGCGTCGCGGTGCTGACCAAGGAGACGATGCTGATCCTGCTGCCCGCGGTCCTGTTGCTGGCGTGGACGCGCGCGGCCCCTACCACCCGGCGGTACCACGTGGCGGTCATCGGCACCGTGCTCGGGTTGATGCTCACCGGCTACGTGCTGATGGCGGCGTTGCGCAGCGAGCTGTTCCCGGGCGCCGGCCACGTCAGCCTCGTCGACGCGATGCAGTTCCAGCTCTACGGCCGGGACAGCGGTGGGAGCATCTTCGACGCCGGCAGCGCCAACCGTCTCACCTTCGAGCACTGGTGGGTCCTGGACCCCGTGCTGCTCGCGGCGGCCCTGCCGGCAGCGCTCGCAGCGCTGGCGTTCCGCCGGCTGCGACCGGTGGCCGTCGGTGTCGGGCTCCTCGCGGTGGTGCTGCTCCGCGACGGTTACCTCCCGGTTCCTTTCGTGATCGCGGCCGTTCCCCTCGTGGCTCTGCTCGTGGCGGGCGTGCCCGATGCGGTGGTGCATTGGGCCAGGGCCCGTCCGGGGGACGACGCACCGCCGCGCCGAATCCGACCGGTGCTGCTGATCGGCACACTCACCGCGACGGCCGCACTGGTCGCCTCGGCAGGCGCGACGTGGCCACCCGTCCTGCGGCAACTACTCACCGCCGACGCGGACGCACCGCTCCGGCAGGCGCAGGACTGGATCACCGGCAACGTGCCGGCCCGGGACCGGTTGATCGTCGACGACGCCCTCTGGGCCGACCTCGTCACCGAAGGGCGCGACCGTCGCGACGTGGTCTGGTTCTACAAGCTCGACACCGACGCCGAGGTCCAGGGCTGGTCACCCCGCGGCTGGCGAGACTACGACTGGATCGTGTCGACCCCGTCTGTGCGCTCCGGAACGGCCTCGACCGGTCAGCTCGCCGACGCCGTCGCGGCCTCGGCCCCGGTCGCGGTGTTCGGCACGGGCGAGTCGAGGGTGGAGGTACGCCGGATAGCCACCTTCGCCCCGGCCCCGGCCCTCGGCGAGGGCATCTCCACCGCGTTCGTGGGCAGTCTGCTGGCCGACCGACTTGCGGACACCGCCGATCCCGCGGCGCTGCGGGCCCTTCGGTCCGGCCAAGCGGATCCCCGCGTGCTCGCCACCCTCGCGGTGGTCTCTGCGACCGAACCGGTGTTGCTGACCGACCTCCCGGGCGTGAACGGCGAGGACGCTGCTGGACAGCCCCGTCGGCAGATGCAGCTGGCGGCGGCAGGGGTCCGGCTGGAGCGGATTGCTGCCTTCTTCCGTGCCCAGACCGGGAGCTACGCGGCGGAGACCGTCGAGGCCGTGCCGGGCGGGCTGCTGGTCCGGTTCCCGGCCGGGACACCCGCGGTCGACCTCCCTGCGAATCCCGAGGTCGAGACCGGGCCCTCCGCCCGGCTGCGGGTGGCCGACCTCCGCCGCCGCGGTGCACGCGAGGTGGTGGAGGTGATCGGGATCGACGGCCGACCGGTTGGCGCGCTCCCGGCCGGGAGCTATGGGACGCCCGAGGGCTATCGATCGTTGTCGCCGGGCACCTACACCCTGGCGAGCCGACCCGCGGAGGACGCCGGCTCGCCGCTGGTGGCGCGCCAGACCGTGCAGGTACTGCCTGGCCGCAGCTACACCTTCGCTCTGTTCACGGGCGCCGACGGGAGCACGGTCAACGCTCAGTTCGTGCTCGACGAACCGGCTGTCACACCGCCCGGGCTCGGTCTGGTGCGGCTGGTCGAGGGCGCCCGCGACCCGGGGGTGCTCACGCTCGTGATGGACGACCCGACGGGTGGCCCGCAGGTGGTGCTGGCCGACGGGGTCAGCTATGGGCTCGTCACGGGCTACGCGCAGGTGCAGGCGGGGGAGCGGACCATGCGGCTGCGCTCCGGCGACCGCGAGTGGTTGCTCCCCACCGGCATCCCGTCCGCCGGGGCGGTCACGCTGCTTCTCGCGGACTCCCCACAGGGCCCGGTGCTGCATGCGGTGCCGGACGGCCCGGGCACCGCCCCTGGGCTCGACGGGCCGAACCCGGTCGGCGCACTCGAGCACGGGCCGGACCCGGCACTGGATTCGGCCCCGACCCGCCCCGGGGCTCGCTCGGACGACGCGGGCGTTCACCTGCTGTCGGTGCTCTTGACAGGCATCGTCGTGGGCGCCGCCGCGGCAGTGGCGGGGCGCCGGGTCAGGCGCCGCCGGTGACGGTGCTCGCCCGCCGGCAGTGGCCGAGCCGGTCTCGGCCACTGCTGGCGCTGACGGCCACGCTGGTCGTCGTCCTCGGTGGCGGCGGATGTGCGGTCGCCGCGGCCACGGATGGGGAGAGCGCGCACACCGACCCGGTGGCCGCGGCAACCGCCGCCGGGCAGGCGTTCCTCGACGACTACGTCGACGTGGACGGTCGTGTCGTCCGCCGCGACGAGGGCGGCGACACCGTCAGCGAGGGTCAGGCGTACGCGCTGCTCATCGCGGTTGCGCTCGGCGACCGGCAGCGGTTCGACGCTGTGTGGACGTGGACCCGCGAGCACCTGCGGCGCGCCGACGGGCTCCTGTCGTGGCGGTGGACCCACGGCGCCGTCGTGGACACGAACAGCGCGGGGGACGCAGACCTCGACACCGCCCGCGCACTGGTGCTGGCCGGCGAGCGGTTCGCCGACCCGGAACTCTCGGCCGCCGGCGGTACGCTCGCCGCGTCGGTGCTCACCGGGGAGACCGTGCGCGTCGGCACCGCGCTGCACCCGACGGCGCCCACCCCGCCCGCCGGCGCGGCGATCGAGGGCTCCGGGCTCGTGCTGACCGGCGGGAGCTGGACCGCGACGAGCCCGGCGACGGTCAACCCGAGCTACTTCAGCCCTCGGTCGGAGCAGCTGATGGGTTCGGTCAGCGGAGACCCGCGCTGGGCGGAGCTGTCGCGAACCCAGCGCGCGGTGGGCTGGCAGCTCGTGGGCACCGGACTCCTGCCCCCGGACTGGACCGCCGTGGACGCCGCCGGAACCGCAACCGCCCAGCCGGACCCGGCCGGACGACCACCCCGGTTCGGTCTCGACGCGGCCCGACTGCCCGTGCGGATGGCCGAGTCATGCGACCCGGCCGACCGCGCCCTTGCGGCCGAGCTCCTGCCCGCGCTCGACAGGCCCGACGCGAGCGTCGTCGCCGGCTACGCGCTCGACGGCGCCCCGCTGGTCGAGTGGACGCATCCGGTCGCGCTGGTAGCTGTCGCCGCTGCCGCGGAGGCCGCGGGCCGAGAGCAGCAGTCGGACGACCGGCTGCGCGCCGCGACGGAGCTCAACTTCCGAGAACCCACCTACTACGGCTCGGCCTGGGTGGCACTGGGCCGCATCCTGCTGGACACCGACCTGCTCGGCGGATGCCGCTGACCTGCGAACTCCCCTCGGAGCTGCTCGCCGGGCAAGGCTGAGGGCGTGTCAACGGCGGTGGTCCGTGGTCAGCGGGTACCGCTCAGCGATCCGGGTGCTGTCTCGGGCTCCTGCTTGAAGGCCACCGAGGCGGTCGCGATCACGAGCGCGATCACGAGTACCGGGAGGACCGGGGCGTAGGTGTGCGCGTGGCTGAGTAACCAGTCGCCGACGAAGGCGCCGACCGCCATGGCCACGAGGACGCCGGTGAGGCGACGGACTGCGCGTCGGGTGTGTGACCAGGTTGCGGTGCCGGTTGCCAAGGTGATGAAGGTGGCGGTTGCGGCTGTGGTGGAGATGCCCGGTACGTGGAGCGACCGGATGGCGTTCATCTGCAAGCCCAGCGCGAACGCGCTCAGGCCGACCAGGATGTTGGACACCTGGCTGGATGGCGAGGTCGCCATCCAGACGGTGAGGAAGCCGACCTGCACGACCAGTGCGACGCTGAGCGCGATCGACACGCGGCGCGGCCACACCTGGAAGACATCGTGGTCTTCCACTTCGTGATCGCCGTCGAACGCCTTCAGGATTCGTACGGCTACCACGGCACCCGCCGCGAATGCGACGAGGGATATGACGACACGTACTGGGTCTGGGCCATCGGGTGGGCGAGTGCCGGCGAGGCCGAGTCCGAGGAACACGATGTTCCCGGTCTGGAACGCGGTGAAGACCTTGCCGAAGGACAGGAAGCAGATCGCCTCGTAGATGCCTGAGGCGAATGCCAGCGCCACGAGCAAGTGATCGCGTATTGCGAGGAGGGCCGGCGACGCGTGCGCGGCAGCT
>JAODNO010000080.1 GCA_025465235.1 Pseudonocardia sp. | reverse complement strand
GCGCGGGGAACCAGCAGCGCAGCCGCGGCAGCTGCACCGCCTGCCGCCAGGAGTGCGGAGCCCACCGCCCGGCCGGTGCGCGCGTTGCCCGCCTGCCACACCACGGCGGCCGCGGCGAGCGCGGCCGCGCAACCCGAGCCCGCCCCGGCCCACCACAGCGCGGCCCACGAAGGCGGGGTCACGGCGGCGATCAGAGCCGCGAGTACCCCACCGCCGGCCCCGGCCAGGGCCGCCACCGCCGCAAGAGCGACGTAACGGGGCCTGAGCATGGCGGCGCGGTCGACGGTGCCGGCGAGTACCCAGTGCCGTACCGCCGGACCGGCCAGCATCGGGCCGAGAGCCAGCGCCGCGCGCAGCACCATGCCCGCCAGCACCAGCCCGACGGCAGCGAGCAGCAACCCGGCGTGCGGGGCGTCCGGCAGCTGGTCCGACTCCGCGCCCATCACCCGGCGCATCCCCTGCACCAGCAACCCGCCCAGGACGACCACGGCGAGCAGCGGGGTGTACCAGTCGGGCCCCGGGCCTTCCCTGACCGCGGTGCGCCGGGCCCGCCGGACGTGAGCGAGGTGGGTGCGCAGCTCTCGCGCGGGCGGCACCTGCACGGGTGGGGCCGTGGTCACGCGCCCAGCTCGACCGTCTGGTCGGCCACCGCATCGACGACGGCCGCGTCGTGGGACGCGAACAACACGGCGCAGCCGGCCGCCTTCTCCATCTCGAGCCGCTCCACCAGCCACTGCCGGCCCGCTGCGTCGAGACGCTGCTCCGGCTCGACGAGCACGAGCAGCCGCCGCGGGCGTACGAGGCAGGACGCCAGGGCCAGCCGCCTACGCTCCCCGCTGGAGAGGCCGACCGGCGTGCGGTCGGCCAACGCGGCCAGGCCCAGCTCGGCGAGCACCGGCGCGGTGTCGGGCTCGGCGCCGTGCGCCCGCGCAAGCAGGTCGAGGTGCTCCGCCACCGAGAGGTCCGGGAAGAACTCGACGTCGTCGAGCACGCTCGCGACCATTGCGCGGACCCGGGGGTCGTCCTCACGCAACGGGCGGCCGTCGAGGAGCACCTCGCCCGCATCGGGCCGGTCCGCGCCGACGACACAGCGCAGGAGGGTGGTCTTGCCCGCGCCGTTGGGTCCGACCACGGCGGCCGCCCGACCCGGGTCGAGCCTGAAGCCGACACCGGCCAGCACCACTGCGGAATCGAACTGCCTGACCAGGCCGTTCACGACCAGCACGCCCGTCCACCCCCGGTTTCGACGCTAGCAGCCCGCGACAGACGCCTGACGGCACGTAGGTTCGTGCCGTGGACGCGGACGCGGAGCGTTTCGAAGCACACCGGGCACACCTGATCCGCATCGGCTACCGCATCACGGGCAGCCTCGCAGACGCCGAGGACGCCGTGCAGGAGGCCTGGCTGCGCCTCGCCGGGCTGGACGACGCGAGCCGCGCCGAACTACGCGACGAGCGGGCCTGGCTGACCACCGTGGTCGGGCGGTTGTGCCTCGACCGGCTGCGGTCGGCAGCCGCACGACGCGAACGGTATGTCGGTCCGTGGTTGCCAGAACCTCTGCTCACCACCGGAGACGCCGACGAGCCGCTCGCGGCCGTGGTGCGGGACGAGGGTGTGCGGATGGCGGCGATGGTCGTCCTCGAGCGGTTGTCGCCGCCGCAACGGGTGGCGTTCGTGCTGCACGACGCGCTCTCGCTGTCCTTCGCCCAGATCGCCGACGTGCTCGGCTGCACCGAGGCCACAGCCCGCCAGCACGCCACGCGAGCACGGCGCATCGTCGTGGCCGCCGACCCGCCACCGCGGACGCACACCGCCGAGCAGCGCGCGATGATCGGCCGCTTCGCCGAGGCGATGGCCCGCGCCGACGGCCGCGCGCTGCTCGCCCTGCTGCACCCCGACGCCGTGTGGGTCACCGACTCGGACGGCCGGACGAAGGCCGCCCGCCGCATCATCGTCGGCGCCGACAACGTCTCGCGCCTGCTGCTCGGCCTGCTCGAGCGGTACGGCCCCGGCCTGGCCACGGGGTGGTCGCCGGTGGAGGTCAACGGGGACCTCGGCGTCCGGTCCCCCGCCTACGGGCGGACCGGGCCCGGGGTCAACGTCTTCACCGTCCGCGACGGCCGCATCGCGGCCATGTACACCGTCGTCAACCCCGAGAAACTGGAACGCCTACCAGCCTGACGAGCGCCCGGATCCCCGCCGCGAGTCGCCCATTCCCCGCCCCCGAGTCGCCCCACCCCAACCCGCGAGTCGCCCCTTTCAGGCCCCCGCGGCGCCCCGTTCCAAAGCGCGGTGCGGGGGCTCGCGGATGGGCATAGAGGTCATCTCCCGCGCGCAGACGCGATTGCCTGCACCGTCGCGGGTCACGTCGAGCAGATCGATCAGCTCGTAGCACCGACGTGGGGGTGCAGAGGACGGAGCTCCACGTGACGGCGAGGGCACGTCCTTCGGCCGCGCTGGAACGCAAGATCTGCGGTGACGCCCGTCTCGTCACGGGTCGCCGTGCAGTCTCGTCCCCTGTCTGACTGGAACGAACCACGCATGGGGACACGACGAGGATGACGTGGGCAACTCGCGTGTGCCGGCGGTGCCGGCGGAGGAGGCGGGGGTCGTTGGCAGGCTGCTGTACGGGCTGATGCGGTGACGGTTCGCGACGTTCCGGAGCCGTTCTCCGTGCTCCGCCACCATCCCGCGCCTGTTCTGGGCCTCTGTCCTGTCCGAGTCGGCCAACCAGTGCGCGGCCCGAGTGCTGCCTGCGCGACTCGGGGAGCTCGCGGTCTTCCGCGTGGCGACGCTTGTGGCCTGACTCCGGCGGACGAGGAACCGCCCTCATCGGCGCCGCCCCACTCAGTACGGGCGACTCGCGGGCCGGAAGTGGGCGACTCGCGGGCCCGAAACGGGCGACTCGCGGGCGTTCGGCGCTCACTGGCGGGACAGTGCCGCGTGGCGGGCGATGGCCTGCTGGTCGGTCAGCACCGCGACCTGATCCAGCACCACCCGCAGCCGCGCGGCGTCGTCCGTGGCCTCGGCCCAGTCCTCGGCGAATACCGGGTCCAGCGCGTCCGGGGCCTTCGCCAGCAGCGCCGAGCCGAGCTCGGCGAGGAGCTCGCGCTGGCGGGCCTGCATCGCGAGCCGGTCCGGGTCGCTCATGACGTACCGCAACGCGACGGCCTTGAGCAGGGCGACCTCCGCCCCTGCGCGCAGGGGAACCACCAGGTCGGCGGCATAGCGGCGGAGCGGCCCGGCCCCGTACCCCGCGCGAGTGGCGTCGGTGGCGGCCAGCACGAACCGGCCGACGAGCTCGCTGGTGAGCCGCTTGAGCGCCACATGTGCCGACGCCGCGGCCGTCGCCGACGAGAAACCGCGCACCGCGGCGACCACGGGGAGGGCGAGCAGCCCGTCGGCGGCTTCCGCGAGTGCGTCCGCGGAGGCGCCGAAGTGCGTGGCTGCCAGCTCCACCACGGCCGACCGCTCCGCGGGGGAACCGAGCGCAGCCAGGTCGATGCGCCCGCTCACGATGCCGTCCTCGACGTCGTGCACCGAGTACGCGACGTCGTCCGACCAGTCCATGACCTGCGCCTCGATGCACGTCCGGTGTCCAGGCGCGCCGTCCCGGACCCACGCGAACACCTCCGCGTCGACGCCGTACGCGCCGTACTTGCGGTCTCCGGGCCGGCGCACCCAGGGGTACTTGCACGACGCGTCCAGTGACGCGCGGGTCAGGTTCAGCCCACTGTCGCTGATCTTCGGCTCCAGCCGCGTGAGGATCCGCAGCGTCTGCGCGTTGCCCTCGAAGCCCCCGCACGCCACCCCGAACTCGTCCAGCGCACGCTCCCCGTTGTGCCCGAACGGTGGGTGCCCGATGTCGTGTGCCAGCCCGGCTGTGTCGACGACGTCGGGGTCGCAGCCCAGCTCCTCCGCGATCCCGCGGCCGATCTGCGCGACCTCCAGCGAGTGCGTCAGCCGGGTCCGTGGCACACCGGTGATCTCCGCACCCTCGCCGGGACCGACGACCTGCGTCTTGCCCGCCAGCCTGCGCAGCGCAGCCGAGTGCAGCACCCGTGCCCGATCCCGGGAGAACGGGCTCCGCCGTTCGCCCCCTCCGCTGCCCTTCGGCGGCTCGGGACGCAGCCGGGCCCGGTCGTGCTCCGTGTACCCGCCGGTGGTCAACCCGCCCTCGGTCCGGCCGCCTCCCGCGTGTCGGTCGGCCACAGGTCAGCCGAGCCCGCTGGTCTCGGTCTCGACGGAGGCATGGGTGAGCCGGTAGTACAGCAGGGCCCCCGTCTCGCGCACGATGTAGCGGAACTGCGTCTCGCGGGTCTGCACCACGGGCCCGGTGCGGGTGGGCGACGTCCACGCCGTCAGCCCGCTGTCGCGGGCCATCGTCCGCGCGCGCAGGGAGTGCCACGGGTCGCTGACGATCTCCGCGCTGTACCAGCCGTCCTGCTCCGCACGGGCCGCGACGGCTTGCAGGCTGCGCAGGGTGTCCGAGCCCACCCCGACCGCGATGACGTCCTTCGCCGGCACGCCACGGTCGATCAGGAAGCGCCGCCCCGCCTCGGCCTCGGTGTAGACGTCGCCGGGGCGTCCGCCGCCGGTGGTGATGATCCGCGGCGCCAGCCCGTCCTTGTAGAGCGCCTCGGCGTGCTGCAGGCGTGCGGCGAAGATCGAGCTGGGATCGCCGTCGTACTGAGCGGCGCCGAGCACCACGACGGCGTCGACCGGCCGGCGGTCGTCGAACCGCGCCACCTGCCACACCCGGAAAGCGGTGCCACCGAGAATCACGACGCCGATCAGCAGCCCCCCGACGAGCAGCCGGACGACCCAGCGACCGCGCCTGCCGCGTTTGGCAACGGGCAGCGGAGCGGGCGCCCGCAGACCGCGCATCGGCTCGGTCGGCGGCTCGTGGGGCGGGTTGGGCCCGTGCGGAAGGTTCGACGGCGCCGGACCGGTGATCCGCCCCGTCATCCGCCGATCCGGCCGTCCGTGGCGGCGAGGGCCGTGCCGGCGCGCCCGGAGCGGGCCGCCACCACCTGAGCAACGATCGACACGGCGGTCTCGGCCGGGGTGCGGGCGCCCAGGTCGAGTCCCACCGGACCGCGCAGCGCAGCGAGCTCGGCCTCGGTGAGCCCGGCCGCCAGCAGCCGTTCTCGACGCGCCGACTGCGTGCGCCGCGAGCCGAGCGCCCCGATGAAGCCGCGCCCGCGGCGCAGCCCCTCCACGAGCACGACGTCGAAGGCCGGGGCGTGGTCGAGCAGCACGAGCACGTCGGCGTCGGTGAAGGCGGCGACGGCCGCGCGCACGGCGGCGAGCTCGGTTTCGACGCGGGCGGTCCAGCCGAGAAGCTCGGCCTGGGCGATCAGCGCCCCACCGATCGCGCCGGCACCGGCCACCAGCACGGACGGCACCGGCACCCATAGGTCCAGCAGCAGCTCGCCGCCCTCGGCCGCCACACGCTCGGTGACCGTGGCACCGCGCCGCAGCAGCCCGCGCGCGGCCTCCACCGCAGCGGCGTCGAGGCCGGGCGAGCCGAGCCCGCCGTGCACATCGCCGAGCTCCGGGCCGGTGAGCACCAGCGCTCCGGAGCCGGCGGTAGTGGAAACCAGCGCGGCGGGCAGCTCGCGCTCCAGCGCCTCCCCGAGCGCGGCGGCGGGTTCCGCGGGCAGCGGGTGGCCGAGCAGTGTGGCGCCACCGCTGCACGCGAGGCCGGCGTCGAGCGCTGCGGCCTCCGAGACGTGGGCATCCTCGGTGCGCGGCCCACCCACCGCGGCGGCAGCCAGCGGGCCGACGGCGTCGTCGAGGGTGCC
>JAODNO010000176.1 GCA_025465235.1 Pseudonocardia sp. | reverse complement strand
CTCATACGGCCACTGTTCCAGGAAGCCGCACCTGCGCTGCTCCCGCAGAGCCTGGTGGACGCGTGGCTGCTGGAGACATCCCTCGCCGTCGCGTCCGGCGAACGTCCTGCCGCCCGCCGGGCCCTGCAGAACGCGCTGACCATCGCAGAGCCGCTCGATGCCCTCCGGCCGTTCGCGCAGGCCGGGGCCAGCATCCGCGAACTGCTCGTGCATCAGCGCGGCTGCTTCGGAGCCTCTGACACGTTCGCCGACCGTGCGCTCGTCGCCGGGGCAGGTTGTGGGAAGCGCGAGGCGATGCTCAGCGACCGCGAGCTCACCGTTCTCGGGCTGCTCCCGTCGCTGCTGTCCTTGGACGAGATCGCCGCGGACCTCACCGTCTCGGTGAACACGGTGAAGAGTCACGTGCGCTCGATCTACGCCAAGCTCGGGGTGAGCAGCAGGCGGTTGGCGGTGCTCGCCGCCCACGAGCACGGCTTGCTCACCGGCAAGGTGCGCTCGGGGTGAGACGGGGCCTCGGCCGGCTCATTCGAGGTGGGGGTCGCTCGCCCCGGCGAGTGCGTGATTGATCCACCGGAACGCCCCGGGCTCCAGCGTCAGCGCTGCGACAGCCGCCGGGGGGAACCAGGCGGCGTGGAGGATCTCGTGCCCGTCCGCGCGGGCCTGTCCCGGGCCGCCCAGCCGTGGAGGACCACGACGAACTGCTGGCGGATCTCGCCACCCACCGCGGCTCGTACGACATGGGCCGGGTCGGTGAACAGCCCGACCAGCCCGGTGATCTGCACCCGTAGCCCCGATTCCTCTGCCGTCTCGCGCACGGCGGCCACCACGGCGCTCTCCCCGATCCCGACGCGCCCGCCCGGCAGCTCCCAGGCACCGCTGTCGCGCCTGCGCACCAGCAGGAGGCTGCCTTGGACCGCGACGAACACCGAGGGCGTCACGACCGTGGGCGTCGGCGCATCGGGGTCGCGAAAGTGCACGTGCCGCACCGGCGCCGCGCCACTGCCTGCCCGGCCGGGTTCCACGTCGATGAGAGCCTGGTTGCGATCTGCGCGATGCAGCACCGTTCGACATCGGTCAGGGCCGCGCCCGGGCGCGAGCGGGCTTCGCCACAGGCCTCCTCGGCTTGGCTGCCTGGTCCGCAGCGCCCACGACCGCGGGCTGTGCGGGCATCGAGGCGATCGGTGAGGCCGCGATGGACCATTTCAGCTCCACCTCGAGCTCCACCTCGTCGTCGTCCACCTCCACCTCCACCTCGCAGCTCAGATGGTCGGGGACGTGCAGCTTCAGCGTGACGCCCCGTCCCCTGCCGTCAGGTCGGCACGGTCGACAGGTCGACCGCGGACTCGTCGCGGTCGCGCCGCCTGCGCCGCCGCTTCTTCGGAGGCGCGGCCGGGTCCGGTTCCTTCGGCGACGCGCGCAGGAGGGCGTTGGCCCACCGGGCCTGCGGGTCGATGTCGACGAGCAGGGCCTTCACCAGCAGCGTGAGCGGGATGGCCAGAATCGCCCCCAACGGCCCCAACAACCACGCCCAGAACACCAACGCCAGGAATGTCACCGTGACCGACAGGCCGACAGCGTCGCCGATGAACCGGGGCTGGATCAGCGACTGGATCACGAAGTTGAGCACGCAGTAGACGACGATGACGACCACCATCAGCTGCGGTCCCCCGGTCAGCAGCCCGAGGAGGGCCGGCGGCACCACGCCGATGATGAACCCGATGTTCGGGATGTAGTTGGTGATGAAGGCCAGCAGTCCCCACGTGATCGGCAGCGGAATGCTCAGGATCGCCAGCGCGATCGAGTCCAGCACCGCGACGATGAACCCGAAGACGGTGGTCACCAGCAGGTACTGCCGGGTGCCCCACGCGAAGTGCCCGAGGGCCTCGGTGATCCTCGGCCGGTCCGCGGCGATCGAGGCGAGCCGATCGCCGACACCTCCGGACTCGATGCTGAGGAAGAGCAGCAGCGCCAGCAGGAACACGAGGTTGTACGCCAACCCCGCGATGCCGCCCAGCAGTGACCCGAGCACCCCCGCCAGCTTGCCCAGATCAAGCGACGACGCCGCCTGGTGCAGCTGCTCCGGGCCCACACCCCACTTCGCCAGCTCCGCGGTCGCGGAGCTCACCAGCCCCTGGGCCCTCGACGCGTACTGCGGCAGCTCGGTCGCGAGCCGGGCCACTGAGATGATGATGCCCAGGGCGAGAGCGATGAGGATCGCGTAGACCAGCAAGACGATCACGATGGTGGTGGCCCAGCCGGGCCAGCCGCGGCGCCGCAACCAACCCTGCACCGGTGCGACGGCGATCACGACGATCAGCGCCATGAACGCCGGGCCGATCAGCCACGCGATGGCCTGGACCCCCGCGACGACCACCACGGTCGCTGCCCCGCCGACGAGGATGATGAGGGCGCGCGGGAGGCCGGCACGTCCGCGGAACCGGCCGTTCCCGGCAGATGGAACAGCCGGGACGACGGCAGGGTCGGGAGCCGGTGTGGTCACGTAGGGAAGCTAGGTCCGGCCCCGACCGGCGACCTCACCCGTAGCGGGCGAAAGACCGTCACCACGTTCGGTGCGTCCTCTGCGCAGCCCGTGCTCGCGCGGCCCGGCCGCGGTCATCCACCGCGGGTGATGTCCCCGGCACGCGACATGGGCGACGGTGGCTGGGCGACGGTGGCCGGGCGACGGGCTCGCGGCCGCAGCGCTGCCCATGGGCGGACGAACGGAGCTCGCGATGACCTTCCGGAACGCGGTGACCGTCGAGGCTGTCCCGTACGTGATCCCCTCCACCGCGCCGTGACCGAGCCATCGCGAGCCGAGTTGGAGTCCCGAGGGTCGAGTGCCCCGCGGGCCGGGCACTGGTTCCGTTCCCTCTGGTCGGACGAGCGGGAGCTCGCCCACGCGATCCACGGCACCGTCGTGGGGTCGGCGGTCATGGTGGCTGCCAGCCTGCACGGCACACTCGGCCCGGTCGTGGTCACGGTCATCGTCACCCTGCTCGTCTACTGGGCGACCGAGCGCTACGCCGACCTCCTCGCGGCGGGTGTGCACGGACGGGCGACGAACCACCGCGTGGCCGCCGTGCTGCGGGGCGGGTGGCCGATGCTGCAGTCCTCGTACGCGCCGGTGGTCGTGCTGCTCGTGACGTCGGCACTCGGGGCGGAGTTGCGGGCCGCAGTGCTGGCGGCGCTGGTGCTGTCCACCGTGCTGCTCGCCGGCCTCGGATACGCGGCAGCGCGCCGGTCGGAGTCCTCGGTTCTCGGCGCTCTCGGGTGGGCGGCCGTGAGCGCCCTTCTCGGCGTGGCCGTCATCGCGTTGAAGCTGGCGCTGCACTGACCCACGACGGCGGAGACGGGGAGCGGCGATGAGCAGCAGCGCCACGGCACGGCAGGCCGGAGCGACAGCGGGCGGTGTCCTGCTGACCCTCGCGAGCGGCCAGTTCCTGATGACCCTCGACAGCTCGGTCATGAACGTGGCCATCGCGACCGTGGCCGAGGACGTCGGCACGACGGTCACCGGGATCCAGGCGGCGATCACCCTCTACACGCTGGTCATGGCGATGTTCATGGTCGCGGGCGGGAAGATCGGCTCGATGATCGGCAGACGGCGGGCCTTTGCGATCGGGTGCGTCATCTACGGCCTGGGTTCGCTCACCACGTCATCCTGGCTCTCGCCCGCCGAGTCCAGGAGACCCCACCCGAGGCGCCACCCCGGTTCGACGTCGCAGGCGCCGTGCTCGCGGCCATCGGCCTCGGCGCGGCCGTGCTGGGTGTCCTGCGCTCGGCGGAATGGGGCTGGGTGACGCCGAAGTGGGCGCCGTCCCTGCTCGGGGTGTCCCCCACCGTCTGGCTCGTCCTCGCCGGGGGGCTGGCGATCCGGGCCTTCTTCGAACGCGAGTCCCGCCTGGAGGAAGCGGGCGGGAACGCGCTGGTGAAACCGTCGCTCTTCGGGAACCGGCAGATGACCGGTGGGCTGCTGATGTTCTTCGTGCTCTACCTCGTGCAGGCCGGGCTGTTCTTCACGCTCCCGCTGTTCCTGTCGGTGGCGCTCGGCCTCACCGCGCTGGAGACCGACCTGCGCATACTGCCGCTCTCGGTCACCCTGTTGGCCGCGGCCGTCGGCGTCCCGCGGTTCTTCCCCGACGCCTCCCCGCGCCGGGTGGTCCGGCTCGGGCTGCTCGCCATGTTCGCCGGCATCGTGGTGCTGCTCGCCGCCGTCGACCCGGCTGCGGACGCCAGGATCGTGACGCTCCCGCTGCTGCTGGCCGGACTGGGGATCGGGGCGCTGGCATCACAGCTGGGCGCCGTGACCGTGTCTGCGGTGCCCGACGAGCTGAGCCCCGAGGTGGGCGGCCTGCAGAACACCGCGACGAACCTGGGCGCGGCAATCGGCACGGCGCTGGCCGGCTCGCTGCTCATCACGGCGCTCACCACGTCGTTCCTGCAGGGGGTGCAGCAGAACCCGGTGGTCCCCGACCAGGTCAAGTCCCAGGCGAACGTCCAGCTCGCCGGCGGGGTTCCCTTCCTCTCCGACACGGGCCTGCGGGAGGCGCTGGCCCGGGCGGGCACCGACCCGGCCGTGACGCAGGCCGCGCTCGAGGTGAACCGGCAGGCTCGGGTCGACGGGCTCCGTTCGGCGCTGACCGTGCTCGCGCTGATCGCGCTCGTCGGCTTGTTCGTGGCCCGCAGGGTGCCCGACCGGCCCCCCGGTGCGGTCCTCGGGGCCGCGCCGGGCGCGGCCGAGGCGCAGTGACCAGAAGCCGCCGTGACCAGCAGCTCTGCGCCGCTCACCCGGATCCACCAAGCACGATCCCGGCGAGCCACAGAGCCGGCGGGAGAGCGATCAGCATCAGCAGCCCCACGGACACCATGCCCGCATCACTGAGGAACAGCCCGAAGAGCAGCAGCGCCACCGCCAGCGTGACCACGGCTCTCGACGTCCAGCGTGTCACCCGTTCACGCCGGGACACCCCTCCGCCCCGGAGCAGGCCCGCCAGGGCGGGGTCCTCCGCGGCGAGGAGCTCCTCGATCTCGCGCAAAGCCCGCCGCTCCGGCCCGCTGAGTGCCACCGCCGCCTCCTAGGCAAGCCCCGCGGACGCGGAACGAACGTCGGAGCCGGGCCCGTCTGGGCGGGCAGCGACCACCCCGACCACCGCGTTGATCACGAGCAAGGTGCCGAGGAACCGGGTCGGCAGCACCGCACTGAGCAGCGCCGACCCCATCGCGAGCGGCACGAACCGGCGGCGGGGCTGGATCGGCGGGCTCACGGACCGGTCGCGGGCAAGCTCGACTGTGCTCACTTCAGCTTCACTGCCTCCTCGGTCCGGGGCTGGACCCCGCTCCGCGGCGGGCACTTCCCGCCGTGGTCTCACCGTCGCCGAGTGGGAGGCCGGACGCATCACCCGCGGCGGAGGAGACGCTGCCCTGTACCTCCCACGTGCGTCACCCGGTGGGGACGGCCTGCGCCGGCCCCAGCCGTGCCGCCACCACGTGCGCGACGACCACCGCGACGATCACGAGCGGCATGACCGCGAGCCCGTCCGCGAACAGCAGCAGGGTGGCCAGCAGCACGGAGGTCAGCGGCAGCTTCAGCATGACCACGCACATTGCGCCGATCCCCATCGCCACGCCCGCGACGAGAGGCAGCCCGGGCAGGTGCGACATCGCCAGGCCGCCCGCCGCGCCGAGGAACATGGCCGGGAAGACCGGACCGCCCCGGAAGCTCGCCAGCGACAGGCTGTACGCCAGCGCCTTGCACGCGAGGAGCATCAGCAGCGCGCCGACGGAGTACCCGGCGCTGTTCTGCAGGAGCGGCCCCATCGCCGACTCCCCGGAGAACAGCACGTCCGAGGCCTCGCCCCCGGTCGTGGCGGCGTAGGCGACCGCGAGGCCCCCGACGGCGAGTCCCGCCACGGGCGTGAGCAGCAGGAGGCGGTGCTCGACCCGCGGGCGCAGGACGACGGCGAACCGCCGGATGACCGTCCCCAGAACCGCGGCACATACGCCGATGACCAGCGCCCAGCCGAACTGCACGATGTCGGGGTGGTCGAACGGCGGCAGCCCTGGCAGCGCCAGAGACGCCTTCCCGAGCCCCGTCATGGCGTTCAGCCCCACGAAGATCAACGAGCCGATCCCCGCTGCCAGCAGGCCGGGGAGCAGTACCAGCCCGAGCGTGGCCCCGCCCAGCCCGGAAGCCTCCATCAGCAGGAACGCGCCGATGATCGGGGATCCGAGCAAGGCGCTGATCGCGGCGAACCCCCCGGCCGCCGCCATCACCGCACTGACCGGCTTGGGCGCGTCTTGATGGGCGAGACGCGCCGCGCACACGCCGAGTCCGGCGCCGAGGGCGATCAGCGGCGCCTCCGGCCCGAGTACCGCCCCCAGGCTGAGGCTCGCAAGGGCCGCGAACAGCACGCCCGGCAGGTCGATGGGGGCCGGCTCCGCTCCTGCCGCGAACCCGTCGACAGGTGAATGGCCACCACCTCCGGGCAGGTGGCGGATCGTCAGGCCAACGAGGACACCGGCGACAGCGAGCACCGGCAGCGGCCACCACATCGGCGTCGTGGCGAAACCCAGTCCTCGCGGCAGGTCCCCGTAGACCCAGTGCTGGAGCGCCTCCACGAGCTGCAGGAAGAAATAAGCGGCCGCGGAGATCGGGACGCCGATGAGCGCTGCGAGGAGGAGCAGGCGCACGTAGGCGGGCGACCTGAGCCGCACCACTTCGTCCACCGGCACTGCCTGTACCGGAGCAGCTGTCTGTCCCGGAGAAGGGGCCGGTGCCCCCTCCTCCGTCCCGCCGGTCGGAAGCCGAGCTGCTGCATCAGGCATCAGTCGCTCCTCCTGGTGGTCTCCCGCGTCCGGATCGGCCGGTCTGAGCGGCTGGGGACGGGATGCACGGATACGACGGCGATCCCGAGTGCCCGGAGCTGAGCGATGATGCCGAGAAGATGCGACTCGTCGAGCACCTCACCGTCGATGACCGTCTGGGGGGGCGCCTGGGTGATCCGCATGTCGACGAACGCGGCCCTCGCCTCGCTCGTCAGCAGGCCGTCCACCCGGATCTCATAGCGCATCGACGCCATCAGGCCTCATCTCCACGACCGGACCGCCGCCGCCGTCGCTGCCCGCTCATGGAGGCACCGTGCACCGGACGGACGGAACGGACATCACCCCGCTGAGGTGACGACCCGGCGAGCCTGCGGGTGTTCCGTCGGCACTACCACCCGTCCACCGCGGGTGAGGCGGCCGGGGCACGGCCCGATGCACGCCGGGAGGGACGCCATCGAAGGAGGTTCGTGATGCGAACGGTGCTCAACGTCATCTGGCTGCTCCTCTGCGGCATCTGGCTCGCCATCGGCTACGTGCTCGCCGGGGTGATCTGCTGCCTCCTCATCATCACGATCCCGTTCGGCCTCGCGGCGTTCCGCATGGCCGACTTCGCACTGTGGCCCTTCGGCCGCCAACTCGTGCGCCGCACAGACGCAGGCGCACCCTCCACGATCGGCAACGTCATCTGGATCATCTTCGCCGGCTGGTGGCTCGCACTCGCCCACCTCACCACCGCCATCGCCCTCGCCATCACGATCATCGGAATCCCCCTGGCCTGGGCCAACCTGAAGCTGATCCCCGTCTCCCTCGTCCCGCTCGGCAGGG
>JAODNO010000172.1 GCA_025465235.1 Pseudonocardia sp. | reverse complement strand
TCGAACCCGGTGCCCGGTGGTGCCATGCCGGTACTCCTTGTGTCTCGCCGCGCCGCATCGATCGTAGCCGTGCAATGCCCTTCCCGATGTGGGCCGGATGTCGTATGGTCCAGATACCTGATCATCGTCCACATATGTGGACACTGCCGGGTGCGCGCAGGGCGCTGGGACCTGCCGGAGTGGGGGCAACGGTGCTGAGACGACGGGAGTTCCTGCGCGCCGCCGGCGCGGGCGTGCTGGCGGGCACGGGCGCCCTCGCGTTCGGAGGCTGCGGACGCGCGGGCGGCGGCCCGGACGGCGACCTGCGGATCGTCCTGGCCAACCACGTGTGGAGCACGGCGATCCGCAAGCGGATCGGCGAGTTCGAGGACGTCACCCACCGCCGCGTGCTCGTCTCGACGATGACTGCCGACCAACTCTCGTCCACCTACAACGTCAAGCTGAACGCGAGCGCACCCGACGTCGATGTGATGATGTACCGCCCGCTCCAGGAGCAACTGCTCTTCGCGCGCAACGGCTGGCTCGCCGACCTCACCGACCGCGTCGGGGCCGACGCCGAGTACGCCTGGCCCGACATGCAGGCGAGCGTCAGGGAGCGTGTCACCACCGAGGGCCGGGTGTTCGGCGTCCCCATCGTGACCGAGCGGCCGACGCTCTACTACCGGCGTGACCTCGTGCCCGACGGCCGGCCGCCCGCCACCCTGGAGGAGCTGTTCCAGACCGCTCTGCGGCTGCACGACCCCGCCGCGGGGCTCACGGGTTTCGCCGGCCGCGGGCAGCGCAACGGCGCCGTCAGCATGTTCTCCAGCTACCTGTACTCCTTCGGCGGCGACTTCATCGTCGACGGCCGCTCGGGGATAGCCGCGCCAGAGGCCATCGCTGCCTACGAGTACTACGGGCGGCTGCTGCGCGAGGCCGGGCCGCTCGGGGTCAGCAACATGAGCCTCGAGCAGATCACGCCGATCTTCGCCCAGGGCAAGGCCGCGTTCGCGATCGACGCCGACGCCGTCTACCGGAATTTCGTCGACCCGGCCACATCGCTGGTCGGCGACCGGACGGGGTTCGCGGCCTTCCCGGCGGGACCCGCTGGTTCACGGCCGTTCAACATCCCGTCGTGGGGCCTGGCGATCAACGCGTTCTCCGAGCGCCGCGACGCCGCCTGGGAGTTCCTCCGCTGGGCGACGAGCCCCACCACGGTGCTCGCGCAGCAGCGCGACGGCGTGCCCGGCGCACGCACCTCTGCCTGGCAGGACGCGAACGCGCTCGCGGCGTTCCCGCCCGACCTCGCCGCGTCGATGGCGGCGGGCAGCGCCACCGGGGTCCCGCGGGACCGGCCGGACGTCGTCCAGGTAGGGCGGGCGCGCGACATCGTCGGCCGGCCGATGGTCGCGGCCATCCTCGGCGAGGACGTCGCCGCTGAGGCCCGCGACGCGTCCTCCGAGCTCGAGGACTTCCTCGCCCGCGACGCCAGGCAACGGAGGATCTGATGGCCAGGACGCTCGAGCAGGAGAATCGGCGGCTCAAGTGGACGATGATCTCCCCGGCTGTCCTCTTCATCGGGGTGATGATCGTTTTCCCGCTGCTCTACACGGTGTGGTTGAGCACCACCGACGCCTTCGGCGCCGTAAACGCGGACACGGGCTTCGTCGGGCTGCTGAACTACTCCGACGCGCTCAGCGACGTCCGCCGGTTCTGGCCCGCGGTGCTGCGGACCGCCGTCTTCACCGTGGCCGCCGTGGTGCTCGAGCTCGGCCTCGGGCTGGCGCTGGCGATGCTGCTGCGCAGGCCGTTCCGCGGGATGCGCTGGGTTCGCACCATCATGATGGTGCCGCTGCTCGCCACACCGGTGGCGGTCGGCGTGCTCTGGATGCTGATCCTCGACCCCACCGTCGGGATCGCCAACCAGCTGCTCGGGCTGGTCGGGATCCCGCCGCAGCCGTTCCTCGGCTCGATCGCCCAGTCGCTGCCGACGCTGGTCCTCATCGACGTCTGGCAGTGGACGCCGATGATGACACTGCTGCTCCTGGCCGGGCTCAGCACCCTGCCCGCGGAGCCGGAGGAGGCGGCGCTGGTGGACGGTGCCACGGGCTGGCAGCGGTTCCGCTTCGTCACGGTGCCGATGCTCGCCACGACGATCGTCACGGCACTGGTGCTGCGCAGCGTCGACGCGCTCAAGACGTTCGACCTGATCTACGCCACGAAGGGCCCCGGAGGTGGATCCAGCCACGAGGCCGAGACCCTGAACGTCTACGCATACGGCCTCACGTTCGACTACCAGGAGTACGGGCTCGCCTCCGCCGTACTCGTGGTGTTCACCGTCCTGATCATCCTCATCGTCGTCGCGCTGCGGCGCCGCTCCGCGAAGGCCGGCTCATGACCGCCACACTCCCCCGTCCCGCACCTGTGGCCGCGTCGTCGGGCCGGCGCGCGCCGCTGCGCAGCAAGCGCCGCCTGGAGGGCCTGCGGTTCACCGCGATCGCCCTGGTGAGCCTGGTCTTCGCCGCGCCGCTGGTCTGGATGGTGCTCGCCGCGTTCAAGACGAACGTGCAGATCGGCAACCCGGACAACGCGCTCGTGTTCAGCCCGACCATGCAGAACTTCCGCACCGTGTTCGAGCAGGGCGTGTTCCTCCCCGCGATGATGAACTCGATCATCGTGGCGCTGGTGTCCACGGCGCTGTCCGCGCTTGTGGCGGTGCCGGCGGCCTGGGCCATCGGCCGGTTCGGCATGCGCCGGGGCGGGGGCTGGGTGCTGATCGCGCGGATCATCCCGGCGATCTCGCTGCTGGTGCCCTGGTACTACGTGTTCGCCCGGCTGGAGCTGGTGGGCGGCTACACCGTGCTGGTGCTCAGCCACATGTTCGTCTCGGTCCCGCTGATCACCTGGATCATGATCGGCTTCTTCGAGGGGCTGCCCGTCGAGCTGGAGGAGGCCGGCCGCGTCGACGGGCTCTCGGCGTTCGGGGCGTTCCTGCGGATCTCGCTGCCGCTCGCGACGGCCGGGACTGCCACTGCATGCGTGCTCGCCGCCGTCTTCAGCTGGAACAACTTCATCTTCGCGCTGATCCTCTCCGATGAGACCACCAAGACCCTGCCGGTCGCGCTGTTCAACTTCATCTCCTACGCGAGCGTCGACTGGGGCGGGCTGATGGCCGCGTCGACGCTGATGAGCATCCCGGTCGTCCTGGCCGCCGTCTTCGGCCAGCGGTACCTCGTCGCCGGGCTCACGGCGGGCGCGACGAAGGGCTGATCCCAACTCCTGGGCGCGACTCCTGAGCCCAGCCGCCCCTCCACGGAAGGAACGCCATGCGGATCGCCGGCGCCGACGTCATCGTCACCAGCCCGGGACGCAACTTCGTCACACTCGAGATCACCACCGACGACGGACTGACCGGCTACGGCGATGCGACGCTGAACGGCCGTGAGCTCGCGGTGGCGAGCTACCTCGCAGACCACGTCAGCCCGCTGCTGATCGGGCGCGACGCGCACCGGATCGAGGACACCTGGCAGTACCTGCACCGCGGCGCC
>JAODNO010000039.1 GCA_025465235.1 Pseudonocardia sp. | reverse complement strand
CCGGAGCCGTCGCGCCGGCTCCGGCTCTATGAACGGACGAAACAGCACAGCCGGGACCGACCGATGATCCGCGCTACATCCGAGCTTGTTGACCTGGCACCCGCCCACACCAGCACCCGCGGGCACTGCCGCGGGAACCAGTAGGCGGGCGACCTCTGCGCATCGACCGCCCACACATAGGCATCCGGGACCCGAGCCGAGGCGGCGACGTGCGGGACGAAGTAGGTGATCGTCGGGTCCTCCGAGAAGTGGAGAACCTCGCCCTCACGTGGCCGCACGGCGGCTGGCACCGGCACGAGCGTTGTCCATCGGACCACCGTGCGGCCCCACACCAAGCACGGACAAGTGGATTTGAATCCGCGGCTGAGACCTGCCCGCGGGTCACGACGTCAGTCGGGCCGACGCGGGGTGAACGGGAGTTGCTCGGCCATGCCCTTGACGCTCGCCGACCCGCAGGGACCTCGTGCCAAAGCCCGGGCAGCTCGACCAGCGGCTCGGACACGACGGCGCGCGCCTCGACGGCGAAGTGTGCGAACGGCTCGTCGGCCGGGTAGAGCTGCCGCAGGGACTCGACGTCCGCGCTGTAGTGAAAGGTGTTGGACTCGGTGCCGCTGGCGTACCGCACCGCGTGGAGGCGTTCGCCCGTCGGTGACCCCGACGGTCATCTGCAGGGCCGGCCCGGCGACGCCGGTGTCGGCGGCCAGGGACTCGACGAAGCCGGCCATCCGCTCGAGCCCGCCGATCGGGTCCTCCGGCAACCCGAAGGTGATCGCGAGGTGGAACATCACAGGTCGCGGCGCAGCCCGTCAGCTCAGTTTCGGGCACCCACAAGCTCGGGTGCACGTTTCAGCGCCTGGGCGATCTCGGTGGTTTTGACCACCGTCGGGGAGGGGATGTCTGCGCCGTTGACCATGGCTACTCCTCGGTGGGCAGCCAGGAGCCGTGCAGGCCGAGGGGCACGCGGGTGGGAATCCGCACCCGGGCCACGGGTCCGCTGCCCGGGTCGCCCGCGGCTAGGACGAGGAACCAGCTCTCCCCGTCGGTGCGGTCCGTGGCGAAGGTGACCCACCAGCCGTCGTCGGCCTCCACGGTCCCGGGGCGGGGCACGAATACGGGTTCGCCGACCGCGAGGTTCCCGGCGTCCCACCGGACGCGGCTGCCGGTGCGAGTGTCGTAGATGGTCAGCGCGTCGTGGTCACCGCCGACGAGGTCGCGGCGACCGGTCACGCTGGCAACCGCGATTCGCTCGTGGCGTCCGCCGATGCGCCGGTCGTCGACTCGCGGTAGCTCCATCGACCCCTGGTCCAGCCAGGTCCGCTGCACTGTCCCAGCCCGGGGCTCAATGGTGGCTCGCGCGAGACCGCCGGTCGCAAGTCCGGGCATGAGCCCAGCCGGGTGTGACCAGTGGACGTAGTCGAGCACGACGGGTGCGTCCTCGTCGTCCCCGTCGTCGAAGGCGTTGGCGCCGTGCCAGGTCCAGAACGTCTCCGTGTGTGCCCATCGGACCGGCCCGCCGTTGCGAGGGATGAGCGCGATCCGGGTGCCGTCCTCCGGGCGCCAGGACAGAAGCGACCCGCCGCGGATTGCCGCTCGGACGTCGAAGTAGAGCGGGCCGAGGACCAGCACGAGGAAGCGGCGGGTGAGCGCCATGTCGTGGATCATTACCGGTCGGTCGATATCGGTGACGGCGGTGGGCGGTCGGGTGACCACGCCGTCTGGCCCGATCATCGCCCAGGTCAGGTAGGGGGCCTCCATGAGGTAGCAGAAGACACCCATTTCACCGGTCGCGGGGTCGACCTTGGGGTGTGCGGTTATGCCCGCCGGCAGCAGATCGTCGAAGGTCTCGCGGCCCAGGGTCTCCAGCTCCGGGGACAGGCGGTACGGGCAGGCCGACTCGGCGAGGGCCAGCAGGCGTCCCCCGTGGCGGACGACGTTGATGTCGGGGAGGTCTTTGGGCTGTCAGGCCAGTTCCGGGCCGACCTGGGACTGCCCCGGGTTGTACATCGTCATGAGACCGCCCCACAGGCCGCGCCCGGCCTGCTCCTCCGCCCGCAGCATCGGGGTTCGCACGAACCGGTTGGCGTAGCGGGCGCGCCCACCCGACAGCCACATTCCGTGCACCATCCCGTCCCCCTCCAACGGGTAGACGTAGGAGCCGAGCGGGGTGAAGCGGGGATTGGGACCGTTGCGCAGGTAGACCCCGTCCATCTCCGCCGGCAGTTCCCCCACCACCGGTAGGTCCGCGGCGTCGACTTCATCGACGACAGGTGCGAACACCCCCTGCAGGTGGGGGACGCTCGCGACGTCGATCGGGGCGGGGACAGCCGCGGGGCGAACCGTCATGTTTGCTCCTTGGCTGGGGTCGCGCGGAAAGGTGCAGCTTGGGGAGGCCACTATCGCCCGGGTCGCGCGGACCCGCCGGGGCGCGGTGACCGCAGGGCTGGGACCGGGCCCGCGACGACCCACGCTGTTGCGGTCGCGAACTTGTCACCACCGCCGGCTCAGCCGGGTCCACTGAACAGCATCCACGCCGAGAGGACGCGCAACGTGGGCTCGGGCACCGGGATACCCGCGCGGGCCGCGACGGGTGGCCCGCACGGGTGTCCCTCGGCCTACTTCCTCGACGGCCTTGGTGCTAGCGGGTGGGTGTCATGCCCGCTGAAACTGCCGTGCGGTCATGCGGATCTGACCCGAATCAGTCTGCGCTTGCTGGGCCTGGTTGTGCGCTTGCTGGGCCTGGTCCTCGGCCTGCTGAGCCTGCTGGTTGGCCTGGTCGGCCCGCTCCTGCGCGTTCTGGGCGTGCTGGTTGGCCTGCTGCGCCTCATTCTGCGCCTGCTGCAGCTGGTTATGCGCCTGCTGTACCTGGCCCTGCGCCTGCTGAGCGCGCTGGTTGGCCTGCTGCGCCTCGCTCTGCGCCTGCTGGGCCTGGTTCTGGGCCTGCTGCAGCAGGTTCTGGGTCTGCTGCGCCTGACCCTGCGCCTGCTGGGCCTGGTTCTGCGCCTGCCGCGCCTGGATCTGCGCCTGCTGAGCGGCGCTGCGGGCGTGCTGTGCCAGCTGCCGCGAGGCCTGCGCATCCTGCTGTGCCATGCGAGCCTGGTCCTCGACCCGCTGCAGGTCCCGCTGCATCTCGCTGACCGCCAGGCGAGCGAAGGTGTTCTCGTCTTCGTAACGCTGGCTCTCAGAGACCTCCTGGCCACGTTCGGCAGTGGGCTGCCCTGTCCTGGACTGTGTAGAGGTCACGTCGACTCCCTATTTCATCATTGGTGAGTGGAAAACACGTGAACAGATGCACCGCGCGGTCTCTTTGAGAGATTATGTCCGGTCTGCGCGGCTTAAGTCCTGCAGAAGATTTCGCCGCTCGGGCCAGTGCATCCGTTGAAGGACCCTTCACCCGCGATGCGCGGTAGGTCAACCACCACCCCTCGTGTGAGTTATCGCGGTGACGTGGTGTCGCTATCTCCGTCGAGTTGCGCCGTCCCGGTGGACCGCTGTCACCCGGTCGCTCGGCTGCGCAACAGAGTATTGCTGTTTGAGTCTTTATTGTCCTTGCGGACGCCCCTGCCGGGGTGAAAATCGACTCATGCGGGCTCCGCTGCCGGTGCACTGGGATGTACCAATGATCTTGGACAGGTCCTCTTGATCTAGCGAGCATGGGTTCATGCCAGAAGTTCGCCGCCGGTTCAGCCCGCAGTTCAAGGCTGGGCGGTGCAGATGGTCCTGGAGACCGGCCGGTCGATCGCTGAGGTCGCCCGTGATCTCGGCATCCATGACGGCACATTGGGCAACTGCGTGAACGCGTGGCGGCGCGCGCATCCCGAGCCCGATCAGGCTTCGACTCCTGTGGAGCGCGCGCACGTGAAAGAACTCGAGGACGAGATCCGTCGGCTGCGGATGGAGAACGAGTTCCTGAAAAAGGCCGGGGCCTTCTTCGCCCGGACGCAACCGTAGCCATGCGGTGTGTGTTGATCGATGCGGAGAAGGCCATCTACCCGGTTGCCTGGATGTGCCGCATGCTCGGCGTGCCGCGCTCGTCGTTCTACGCCTGGCGCCACCAGGCCGACACCGCGACCGCGACCCGGCGGCGCCTGCTCGCCCAGCGCGTCGCGCAGGTCTTCGCCGACAGCCGGGGTACCTACGGCTGCCGTCGCGTCGCGGCCGAGCTCAACCGTCGGGGGGATCCGGCCAGCGTCGGGCTGGTCGCGGACCTGATGCGCGAACTGGGGCTGCGGGCATGCCAGCCCCGCTCCTACGAAGAGCCAGCCCCTGTCAAAGCGGCAGGAAGCTCACGAGCAAGCGTGGCCGGCACCTCCGGAGGGCTAAAGCCAGCGATCATCTGGCCGGCCAACCGGTGCCTACATGCAAGTCGGAAGCTCAACTGCGCCAACTGAAATGGGACAGGACACGGCTTCCCCGGGCACGCCGCTCCGTGCACAGCCGGCCGTCCACCATGGTGACACCGGTTCACGGGGTACATCGACCATGGCACGAAGGTGATCATGTGGATTCCTTGTCCTGGGATAGATTTTGCGGTGAGAACTCCCTATCGAGGACCGCGCCGCTGCCACCATGCCAGCATTGTCCCAAATGCCCGTGTCGTCAGACACGATTCCGTGCTGAGATCACGTCATTGGCTTCGGTTGTTGACAGACATTGCTCGCCGCGGTCCACTGTGGTGTGCGCTGCGGTGTGGCAGTCGCCGAGCGGGAGGTAGCTGATGACCACCCCAGCCAGAGCCGGGCAGCCGAACGGGCAGGGTGTGCTGGCTGGCCTGAACTCCGCCGCCACGACGTCCTTCTACTGGTACCTTGCGCTGCTGGCGTGCATTGGTGGGTTCCTGTTCGGGTACGACACTGCGGTCATCGGTTCGGTGTTGGACTTCATCCCGTACCACCTGTCTGACTTTGCCAAGGGCTATCTGGTGGCCGGGGCGTCCATCGGAGCGGCGGTGGGAGCTCTTGCAGCCGGGCCGCTGACTGACCGCTTCGGGCGCAAGTCGTTGCTGATCGCGGATGCCGGCATCTACGCGGTCGGAGCGATCCTTTCGGCGGTGACGGTGAATGCCGGCATGCTCCTGGCCTCCCGAACGCTGATCGGGCTCGCGGTCGGGGCGGATTCCGCGATCGCCACCGCGTACATCGCCGAGTTTGCCCCGTCGAGCCGGCGAGGCTCGCTCAGCCTCATCCAGCAATGGATGATCACGGTCGGGATCCTCGCGTCTTATCTCGTCGCCTTGCTGACCCTGAAGGTGGCGCCTGATGCAGCGTACGGCGTGGACTGGAGGATCATTCTCGGGCTGGGTGCGCTTCCGGCGGTGCTCGCGGTCGCGCTGCGGGCCCGCATGCCTGAATCCCCACGATGGTTGATGCTGCAGGGGCGCTTTGCCGACACCAGGAAGGCGCTCGGACAGCTGGGCATCGACGCATCCGAAGACCAGATACGGGACACGGCCGCGCAACTCGCCGCCAGGGAGAGCGAGAAACAACGCAAGACGCAGTGGACTCCAGGCGTGAAGCGAGCGTTGATAGTGGTCTGCGTCTTCTTCATCTTCCAGCAGATCACGGGAATCAACGTCCCCTTCTACTACGGCCCGCAGCTGCTGGGGGGGTTCTTCCAGGCCTCGAATTCCGCCGTCGACGCCGCCGTTGCCGGCATCGAGACGGCGGCCATCCTCGGGGCAATCAACGTGATCGCCACCTATTTCGGCTTCCGCTACATCGACAGGGCCGGACGGCGGCTACTGGCCATCGGCGGCTACGCGGGCATGGCGGTGTTCATTCTGGTCGCGGCGGTGGGTGTGGCGTTCCTGACCGGAGCACCGAAGATCACGGTGGTCATGGTCGGTTTCGCGTTCTTCATCACCTCGTTCGCGATCGGTGTCGGCGGAACGGGCTGGCTCATTCAGGGCGAGGTCTTCCCGACAGCTGTTCGTGGTCGCGCGGCGGCGATCGGAGCAAGCGCGGACTGGCTGGCCAACTTCGTGATCATCCTCGTTTTCCCGGCCTTGACAACGGCGTTCGGGCTGGGATGGGTGATGGTGTTGTTCGCTGTTCTCTCGGTACTGGCCATTGTGTTCGTCGCCCGGTTCCTGCCCGAAACAAAGGGTCTGCCGCTGGAAGACGTGGTCGCAGTCTTCGAACGACACACCACCACGGCGGCGTCGCGTAGTTGAGCCGGATCCGGCCGATCACCTCAGCTCGCCGGTGTCGAAGACCGAGACGGGCTCGTAGCCGCCTCGGCGCGCGGTGAGGAAATCACCCGCCCCACAGTGTGGGGTGTGGGTGCCGAGAACCGTGTCACATCATGCGACCTGCGGGTATTGGTGGATGATCCGCCGAGGTGGTCGCGCCGCAGGACCGGGTGCTGCCGCTGGTGAGTGGGCAGCGGCGCGTTGGGCTGGTGGGTGTTGCTCCGCGCCGCGTGCGGCGTCGATGACGGTGACGGTGACGGATGCGCTTCGCCGCGCCAGGGCGAAGGCGGTGCTCGCGCCGGCGACGCCACTGCCGATGACGACGAGGGGCGGGGTGGTCGGCGTGGTCACTGCTCCCCGGGCCGACGGGCAGCAGACGGTGCGCTGCGCACCGTTCCGTCGGCGAACCGGGTAGGCCGGAAGTCGCCCAGCAGCGCCGCCTCCTCCCCGTGCACCTCGGCCGCCACCAGGTCGGCCAGCAGCGGGGCGAGGGTGACGCCGCTGTGGGTGGCCACCACGTAGAAGCGCGCTGCGGTGTCGGCGAAGCCGGCTATGGTCAGTCCGTCGGCCGGCAGCGCCCGCTGACCGACCTGCATCTTTTCGATGGCCGCTCCTTCGGTCGATCGCAGGACGCGCGGCAACCTGCCCAGCATCTCCTTGGCGATTGCGCTCTCCAGAGCAGGCGGCGCGGTGGGATCGGCCAGTCGGTCGAGGTCGAGCGTCTGGAGCAGCAGGCGGCCGGCGCCGTCGGGGCGCACGTTGAGGTCGGGGGTGGTGATCACGCGCGACAATCTGGTGGGTACCAGCGCGGTGGTGGCGAGGAAGCCGACGGTGGCCGAGCCTGCCAGGTCCGGGTCCAGCATGGGCGCGTACGCACCGGCCAGTTCGGCGACCTGGCCGGTCCACCGGCCGGCGCAGCTGATCACGATGTCGGCGTTGTACCGGGCGCTGTCGGCCGTTTCGACTGACATCGTGCCCGCCCGGTTCTCGACCGCCGTCACCTGCGCCGGGCTGATGACCGTGGCGCCGCCATCCTTGGCCTCACCGAGTAGGCGGGCGAGCAGCAGCGCCGGGTACGTGTGGGCCTCGGTCGGGAAGAAGGCGTACTCGGTACCCGCCGGTTGCCCGATCAGGTCCGGTTCCAGTGCCGCGGCCTGCTCCGCAGTCAACTGCTGCACCGGGTAGTCGCGCACGTGCGCCTTGTCGATCCGCCTGGCCAATGCCGACCGATCGTCGTCGCTCACCGCCCATTCGAGGTTGCCCGTGGGGAAGAACCACGGCGCGCCGTGCCCGGCGAACTCGTGGTGGGCGTGCACGCCGGCGTGGTTGAGCGCGTAGTACGAATCCGGGTTCTTGTTGCCGGCGTTGATCCACGCGAATGATGTAGTGGTGGTGCCCGCGCCGGGACGGCGGGCCTCGAGCACCGTCACGTCGGCAGCGCGCCTGGTCAGACCGGCCGCAACGGCCGCACCTACTACACCGGCTCCGATGACCACGACTCGCAACGAACTGCTCCGATCATGTTGGTTCACAGCTTGAAGTTCACTGCGTGAGCATTCACCGCTTGGACTCGGTCCCGAACAGGCGGGCGACGCCGACGGCCCGTTCGATGGCGACGACGGCCACCGCGGCGAAGAGCACCATGAGTGCACCGACGGCGGTGACGGTGGGGTCGTCGAAGGACATGATCAGCGCGAAGAACGCCCCAGCGATCGTGGGCCCGCGCACCGCGGGCAGCGTCGCGTGCCACAACACCTGGGGCGGTGTCGCGCCGAGCTCGTCCTGGCTGCGGATGGCAGGGCGTAACCGGCCCTTTCCTTTGGTTGACGAATTACTCACTGCCAATATCGGCAGGTCGCTCGGTTTCGCTTGGACCCTGCGACACGGTTCTCGCACCGCCAGCTGGTCCCTTGTCCGGCAGTCCGCCCGCGGGAGAGGTGGTGACTGCGCCGGATGCGATGTCGCTCTCGCAGCCAGCGCAGCCGCGCAGGCCCCGCTGCAGGCCGTCGACGTCGTCGAGGCCGCGGAGTTCGGCGACCCGGTGGCCGTCGAACTGCTGCAGCGGGCGGCCCGGCTCGTCGGCGAGACGCTGGCCGCGCTGGTGAACTTCTACACGCCGGCGATGGTGCTGCTCGGGGCGGCGTTCATGGTCGTCGACGAGCTCCTCTCCCGGGAGCGGATCGGACGCTGGATCCCGTACGGCACTCCGGCAGGGCGCCTCGCGCTCGGAGCCGGCTGACCCGGCGAGCGGGTGGCCGCGCGCTCCCGGAGCGCGGACGATTGATGTGGTGACGAGCCAAAACGGCGAGGCGTCCACCCGTCAGGAAACCTGGTCACCGGATTCCCGCCGCTGGCGCGCCCTGGTCGTGACCCAGATAGCCGGGTTCATGACCCTGCTCGACGTCAGCATCGTCAACGTCGCGGTGCCCTCGATCGAGCGCGGGCTGCACGCCTCTCCGCAACAGATCCAGTGGGTGGTGTCTGGCTACGCCCTGACCTTCGGGTTGACGCTGGTCCCGGCGGGCCGGCTCGGCGACATTCTGGGCCGGCGCCGGATGTTCCTCATCGCGCTGAGCGCCTTCGTGCTGACGAGCGCGGCCGCCGGAGCG
>JAODNO010000029.1 GCA_025465235.1 Pseudonocardia sp. | reverse complement strand
CCGTTGCCGACGCGACTGCACTGGGCGGTCTGTGAGTTCGTCACCGCGATCGAGGTGTCGGCTGGCCGGGATTGCGGTGACGAGGTCGAGTTCGCGTGAAGCCTTGAGATTCGGCGCGCGTTGACCCGGGTGGTCGAGGCGTAGCCCGCGATGATCAGACTGGGATTCAATGCCGCGCCGTGGCTCACGTTGATCTCGGTCCACGGGACGGTCCACGAACTGTCGCCGTTTGGTGCCGGACATGCCCTATTCGGTGCCGCTGGTACCGGCCGCGCCTGATCGCCGGACATGTTGAAGTCAGCGTCCCAACTACGGATTAGATGACCGTGTGGGCTCTTCTGCAAGTTCTCGGCTCGACTTGCCTGGGCCAATGGATCGGTCGCAGGGTCAGCCCGGGGAGCCAAGGGAGTAACTGATGGCCGCTCGGGCCTCCATGGAATCTACCCACAGCGGGTAGGGGCCGCCGGCGAGCTGCCGCACCGCTCTTGGCGTCGAGCCGGGTGAGCGGCCCCGAGAAGGGCCGCGCTTACGTCTGATCGCGACCGAATGTCGCTGTCCTGCCTGATCACGCCTAAGCGTCCTGAGCTGCGGCAATGCACTCGGGGTGATCACCATAGAACGGCCCTGAGCAGCGGATATGAGATCCGTCAGGTCGTGGGTTCGAACCCCGCCCGCCCCACTGTTGACCTGCGAGAACGCTGGTGAGGACTGGCTTACTCGTTCCCCCTCGTAGCCCGAATTTCGCACCCCCCGTAGCTCCGTCAGGTTCTGGGTTCGAGCCTCATCGGGCGCACTGATTACCTGCGCAGGTGTGAGTCCATCCGAGTTCGATGAGCGCGTGGTACCGGTCGTGGTGCGAGAAGGCATCGGAGTACGCGGTGTGCCGGGTCAACGGCATCGGCGACGGCATGCAGTTCGTCGACTTCGATCACGGGAAGGTGGGTGTCGCGATCCTGGGCCAGCGCGGCAACGGCGCCGTCGGGCATGTTCGAGCCTGATGCGTTGTGCGCGACCGCTCCTTGCGTGGGCAAGGCGGCGGCGACCAGGTGGCTGGTGGTGGTCAACCCTGCGTGCTCACCCGCGGTAGGACGAGCCCCTCGCCCGCGAGCGGAGCGGTGTCCCCGGGGATGGCGCCCGCGCGGATCGCCCGGGGCGACGCGCCGAGCTCGCGGCGGCAGGCCTTGTTGAACGCCTGCAGGTCGGTGATGCCGATGGAGGCTGCGATGGCGGGGATGGACATCGTGGTGGCGATCAGCAGGTGGCGTGCCCTGGCAATCCGCCGTTGCCGGATGTAGCCCACCACCGGAACGCCGGTCTCGGCCCGGAAGAGCCTGGTGAGGTGGTTGTGCGACAGCCCGGCCAGGCGGGCCACCTCGGGGACGGCCAGCGGCTGCGCGAGGTTCGCCTCGATGTGGGCGATGGCGGAGGCGACGGCCGGGTGCCTCGCACTGGCCGTGTGCCTCGTGCTGCTCGTTGCCGGCTCCGGGAGCTGGGCGACCCGCCAGAGCGCTGTCCAGACCTCGGCCGCCACCCGCGGTGACGCGCCGGGCGACGCTTCGATCGCGGACCGGAGGAGGTCCGACAGCCCGGCGGCGGCCGGGCCGGCCTCCTGGACGACGGGTACCGACACGGCCTCGCCGCACGGCGGAGTGCGGAAATGGGCGAAGAGGTGCTCCGAGCGGCCGGTGTAGTCGAACCGGACCTCCACACCCGGCGGAACCAGGCTGACCGAGCCGGGACGGACCGGGTAGCCCCGCCCGCCGATGGTGAGTTCCGCGGAGTAGCCGTAGACGTGCAGCTGCCACAGGTCGGGCAGCCGGAAGACGTCGTGCAGGCTGCGGACGCCGTGCACGCCCACGCCGACGTTCACCGGCCCCGGCGGCTCGCCCAGGCGCAGCGGGATGCGCTCCACCCGGGAGATCATGGTGAGAAATTACCACCAGTGGCGAACCAGACCCACGCGCTGCGGGCCGGTCCCTTCATACGCTCGGCGAACCCGGACCAGTCGCCGGCGGCGAAGGAGCGATATGTCCCGTCCGCACCGCAAGCACCTGCTCACGTCTGTACAGATGGCCCGATTCGTCGCGCACGGGTCGTTACGCATGGATGCCGCCGTGCCGGCGGAGATGAACGCCCAGGCCGTCGAGGTGCTGCGGAAGGGAATCCCGGCGGTGCCGTACGGGTCACCGCTGGCCGCGGCGTTCGAGGAGCGGTCGTTGGCCCAGCGACTGGTCCGGCTGCCCGAGATCGCCGGGGCGATCCACAGCCTCGTCGGGCCGGATCCCACGGTGGACCACCACGCCGTGCACATCCGCAGGGCGCACGAGGGGACGGCGCAGAACCTGCACGGCGACGCGATCATCGACGTGCGGCCCGATGCCTTCGACGTGCAGCTCATGTACTACCCGCAGGAGGTCACGCTGGACATGGGCGGGACGCTCTCCGTGCCGGGCAGCCACCTTCGCCGCACCAACGAGTCGGACACCGGCCGCTACCAGAACCTGCGCGGCCAAAGCCGGCTCACCTGCCCGGCGGGCACCGTCGTCTTCCTCCACCACGGCATCTGGCACGGCGGGCGGCGCAACGACAGTGACGTCGACCGGTACATGTTCAAGATCCGCTTCAACCCGACAGTCCGGCAGTTACGACTGTGGAACACCGACGACCTGTACGACCCGGCGGTCGCCGTGGAGCTCGGCCGGCTGTTCCCGTGGTACGAGCACGCCACCGGACGGCTGGAGATCTACAACCGGGTGAAGCTGTGGCAGGCCCTCGTGGGGGACGACAGCTACGACCCGGACTACTGGGTCACCCGGGTCACGAACCGGCCCACGCGGGTTGTGGCGCAGCGCAGCCTCAACCCGCACGCCCCGAAGCCCACCGCGATGCAGGAGACGGCATGACCAGCACCAAGGAGACGGCCCTGGAGACGGCACAGGAATCTCTGCGCCAGCAGGTGCTGGTGCTCTACCTGTCCTCCTCGGCGCTGGACTCCGCCGTCGTCGGCTGGTCGGTCTACGACGGCACCGGGCGGACGACCCCGACCACGGGGGACAGCGACGCGCCGCCCTACGAGACTGGGCTGGACGCGCTGCGGGACGGCTGGCGCCTCATCCAGGCCGCGCAACTCCTGCCGCCACAGCCGGGGCACGAGTACGACGTTTCCTTCCTCAAGCACGAGTTCTTCTTCGAGAAGCTGGCCTGACCTCTCTGCAGGCGAAGTGTCTCGCAGTCCTCCGGCCCCCGGGCACCGACAGGGTGGTTGACGGTTCACCGTGTGACATCGGATGTATCACGAGGTCAGGGCTGCGAGACTTTGCAGCTCGTCGATCTCGGGAAATGCGGGATCCGGCATTTGCGGCGAGCCGAGGGCACCGCTTTCGCAGATCCCTCTGGGTCTGGAACATGTCGAGGTAGAGTCACGTCCGGGTGGGTCTCCTCGACGACGGCCGTGACCGTGATGTCTCTCCGCGGTGCCCGCGCAGGAACGCGCGCAGCGATTGTGTCTCGCCCCCTTGACGAGCGTGCCGGCGACCGCCAGAGTCCCCCGGAACATCGGATGTCTCCGTTCAGCGTCGAGGGAGCACCATGACGGCTCACACCTTCTTGAAGCGCGTCGCTGCAGCCGCAGCCGCCGCGGGTCTCGCCGTGGCCTTGGCCGCGTGCGGCTCGAACGGCGGCGGGGGCAGCACCACCACGAACGGCCGCACCACCCTCGTCTGGAACATGTGGAGCGGCTCGACCGCCGAGGTCGACTCGTGGAACCACCTCTCGCAGATGGTCACCGCGAAGTACCCCGACACCTCGCTCGAGTTCCAGACCAGCAGCTTCAACGACTACTGGACCAAGCTCGCCGCACAGGCGAGCAGCGGCGACACCGGCTGCATCCTGGGCGTGCAGTCACTGCGGGCGCGGAGCATCGCCCCGCTACTGGTCCCGCTCGACGACATGCTCGCCGGCGCGGGCGTCAACCCCGCAGACTTCGACCAGTCGATCTGGAAGGGCCTGCAGGCGGACGGCAAGCAGCTCGCCATCCCCTACGACTTCGGGCCCCTGGTCATGTTCTACAACGTCGACCGGTTCCGGGAGGCAGGCGTCCCGGTGCCGTCGGTCAAGTGGACCGTGCAGGACTTCCTCTCCGCCGCCCAGTCGCTCACGACGGGCGGGAAGTACGGGTTCGCGCTCTACCCCACGATCGACAGCGTCATCCCCTGGTCGCTCTCGCTGAAGGGGACCGACCCCGTCACCTCCGACGGGAAGCTCGACCTCTCCCAGCAGGGCTTCGTCGAAGCGGTGCAGTGGTACACCGACCTGGTCAACAAGCTGCACGTCGCGCCGCAGGTCGCGGCCTCAAGTGACCCGACGCCCGCCCTCAGCTCGTTCATCGCGGGGAGCGCCGCCATGGTCGTCGACGGTCCGTGGCAGCTGGTGAACGTCAAGAAGCAGGCGAAGTTCGAGGTCGGCGTGCTCCCGATCCCGGCCGGGGCCTCTGGCTCGCACAGCCAGGTCGCGGGGTCGGGCTTCGGGATCTCCCAGACGTGCCCGGACCCGGACAAGGCGCTGCAGGCCATCGCGGTGCTCACCGGACCGGAGGCCCTGCAGTACCTCGCCGAGCAGGGACGTGCCTACCCGGCGCGCACGGCCCAGCAGGACGCGTGGTTCAGCCCGGAGCTGGCAAACGCCAAGGAGGGACTCAAGGCGGCGATCGACAACAGCGTGAGCTCTCCCGCGACGGAGAACTACACGCAGGTCTCGCAGCTCTTCACCCAGTACGGCGTGCAGGCGGTGAACGGCCAGCAGTCCGTGCCGGACTTCCTCAACTCAGTGCAGCAGCAGACGGGATGACACCACGACCGGAGCAGGCGCGCCGCTGCTGAACGGTGGTGGCGCGCCCGTAGGGAGGCGGTTGCACATGACGGTTTCACTTCCTGCTCCACCCGCCGAGGTCCGGCGGGCGGAGGCCGGGCGCGGGGTGCGGCGGGGCGATGGCCGCGCGGCGCTGGGTTTCCTCGCCCCGAGCACGACGGGGTTCCTGCTGTTCACCCTGATCCCGCTGGTGGGGTCGCTGGCGATCAGCTTCTTCGCCTGGCCGGTGCTGGGCCGGAAGCGGTTCATCGGGCTCGGCAACTTCGTCGAGCTCCTCGGCAACCCGATCTTCCATCAGATCATGCTGAACACGCTGGTGTTCGTCGTGATCTACGTGCCGCTCAACATCATCGTGTCGCTCGGGCTGGCGCTGTGGATCTCGCCGCGGATCCGCGGGCGCGGGCTCTACCGGCTGCTCTTCTTCATCCCGACCGTCACGCCGATGATCGCGAACGCGCTGGTGTGGCGGCTGCTCTACCAACCGGGCGGGGTGATCGACCAGACCGTCCAGACGCTGTTCGGGGTCCCGGCGCCGAACTTCCTGGGCGACACCCGCTGGGCGATGGCGGCGGTAATCCTGATGTCGGTGTGGCAGGGCTTCGGCTACAACATGCTGGTCTTCTCGGCCGGGCTCGACGCGATCCCGCAGAGCATCCAGGAGGCGGCCGCGATCGACGGCGCCGGGCCGCTGCGCCGGTTCTGGAGCATCACGCTGCCGATGCTCTCGCCCTCGATGTTCTTCGCGATGATCATGACGCTGATCACCTCGTTCCAGGTGTTCGTCCAGCCCTACGTCCTCACCAGGGGCGGCCCTGGCGTGACGACCGAGACGATGGTGCTCAACCTCTACCGGCAGGGCTTCGAGCAGTTCGACCTCGGCACGGCGTCGACGATCGGCTGGTTCCTCTTCATGATCATCATGCTCGTGACCGCGCTGCAGTTCCTGGGTCAGAAGCGGTGGGTGCACTATGACGGTTGAGACGATCCCGCCAGGCCCGGCCGGACTTGCCGAGGTGGGTGGGGACCAGCGCCCGGCCAGGGCGCAGCGCAGGCGCACGAGCTCGCGGGCCGTGCTGTCGCAGGTGCTCCTCACGGCCGTCCTCGTGCTGTTCCTGATGCCGTTCGTCTGGATGATCGCGAGCGCGCTCAAGCCGCCGGCCGAGGTGTTCGGCGGCGGCGCGGGGCTGATCGGGTCCGAGGTCCGGTGGTCCAACTTCGCAGAGGTGTGGCGCTACCTGCCGTTCGGCCGGTTCATGCTCAACGGGCTGTTTGTCGCGGTGTCGGGGACGGTCGTCGTGTGTGTGACGTCGGTGCTGTCCGCGTACGCGTTCGCCCGGCTGCGCTTCCGTGGCCGGGACCGCCTGTTCCTGGTCTACCTGGGCACGCTGATGGTGCCGCAGGAGGTCACTGTCGTCCCGATGTTCATCCTCATGCAGCAGTTCGGGTGGGTGGACAGCTACGCGGCGCTGATCCTCCCGTGGGCCTTCACCGCATTCGGCACGTTCCTGCTGCGCCAGTTCTTCCTCTCGATCCCGAGCGAGCTGGAGGAGGCCGCGACGATCGACGGAGCCGGCCGGCTGCGGATCCTCCTGCAGGTGGTCCTGCCGATCGCCAAGCCCGCCGTGGCCGTGCTGGCCGCGTTCACGTTCATCAACTATTGGAACAGCTTCCTGTGGCCGCTGATCGTCGTGAACGGCCGCGAGACGGCGACCGTCCCGCTGGGGCTGAACCTGTTCCTCAGCCAGAACGGCAACCAGTGGCATCTGCTGATGGCCGCCTCGGCCATCTCGATGCTGCCGACCGTCGTCATGGTCGTGCTGCTGCAGCGCCACCTCGTCCGGGGCATCGCCCTGTCCGGCCTCGGTGGCCGGTGACACGACACCCCGCCCGGAAGGAGTCCCATGGCCACGCCCGTCGACACCCGTAGCCGGATCGAGACCGTTGACTGGAGCCGGCTGGCGCGCCCGCTGCCCGGCTGGTTCGCCGACGCCAAGCTCGGCATCTTCATCCACTGGGGCGCGTACTCCGTGCCCGCCTGGGCGGAGCCGACCGGTGAGCTCGGCGCCGTGGACGAGGCGACGTGGTTCGCACACAACGCCTACGCCGAGTGGTACTGGAACACGATCCGGTTCTCCGACAGCCCGGCCCGACGGCACCACCGGCAGGCCTACGCAGACGCCCCCTACGACGAGTTCCTCGACGCCTGGCGCGCCGAGGTGTTCGACCCGCAGGACTGGTGCGCCCTCTTCGTGCGGGCGGGCGCCCGCTACGTCGTACCCACGACGAAGCACCACGACGGCATCGCGCTGTGGGACGCCCCCGGCACCGGCGCGCGCAACACCGTTCACCGAGGCCCGCGCCGCGACTTGATCAGCGACCTGGAGCAGGCCGTGCGGGAGGCCGGGATGCGGTTCGGCGTCTACTACTCGGGCGGCCTGGACTGGAGCACCAGCGACTTCCCGGTCATCGACACGGGCGCGAACGTGCGGGCGCTGCGGCCCAACGACGCCGCCTACGCCGCATACGCCCACCTGCACGTTCGGGACCTGATCGACCGCTATCGGCCGGACGTGCTCTGGAACGACATCGAGTGGCCCGACTTCGGAAAGCACGGCGGTCCGCTGGGCCTGTTCGAGCTGTTCCGGTACTACTACGCGACCGTCCCGGACGGTGTGGTCAACGACCGGTGGGGCGACACGCACAGCGACTACCGCACGAGCGAGTACCAGCACCACCTCGACGCGGAGGGCGCCCCGGCCTGGGAGAACTGCCGGGGGATCGGGCTGTCGTTCGGCTACAACCAGATCGAGGACGAGCAGCACCTGATGACCGGCCCGCAGCTGGTGCGCCACCTCGTCGACGTCGTCTCCCGGGGCGGCAACCTCCTGCTCAACATCGGCCCGACGGCGAGTGGGCTGATCCCCGAGGGCCAGCGCCGGACCCTGGAGGCGCTCGCCGACTGGATGGCCGTGAACTCGCAGGTAGTGCACGGCTCGCGCCCCCTCGACCGCGCCGTCGCCGAGCCTTGCGAGACACCATGGGTGCGCTGGACCCGCACGGACGCCCGGGCCTGGGCGGTGGTCGACGCGCCCGGCGGTGGCGCGGTCGCCCTGCCCGCCCGCCCCGACCGCCTGGATCTTGCGTCGGCCGCACTCGCCGACGGCACGCCGGTACCGGCCAGGGCGGACGGCGGCGGTGTCACGGTGGAACTGCCCGCCCGCGCGGCCGACACACCCGTGGTGGTCGGGTTCGCCGCCTCCTGAGCGCGTGGCGGTCACCGATGAGGCGATCCTCAGGATCAAGGCGATGATCCGGTCCGGGGAGCTGCAGCCGGGAGACCGGCTGCCGCCGGAAAAGGAGCTGAGCGACGTGCTCGGGCTGTCGCGCAGCTCGCTGCGGGAGGCGGTCAAGGCGCTGGAGATCATCCGGGTGCTCGACGTGCGACGGGGCGACGGCACCTACGTCACGAGCCTGACCCCGGACCTGCTGCTCGCCGCGATGTCGTTCGCGGTGGACATCCACCAGGACTCGTTGATGCTGGAGCTGTTCGAGGTGCGCCATATCCTGGAGCCCGCCGCCGCCGCGCTCGCGGCCCCGCGCACGAAGCCGTCGGACGTCGAGCACCTGCTCGGCCTGCTCGCGCAGGTGCACGGCACAACGTCCGTGGACGACCTGGTGGCCCACGACAGGGTCTTCCACCGCTACATCGGCGAGCTGTCCGGCAACGCCTATCTGACCAGCCTTCTGGAGACGCTGTCGAGCAGCACGCTGCGGGCGCGCGTGTGGCGCGGGCTCAGCGAGGAGGGCTCCGTGGAGCGAAGCCTCACCGAGCACCACGCCATTGTCGACGCGCTCCGCAGAGGCGACGCGGCCCTCGCCGCGGCGCACGCCACCGTCCACATCGACGGCGTCGTCGGGTGGCTGCGGCGGGCGATGGGCTGAGGTCAGGTCGCCCAGGCAGCGCGACTGCGGTGACCGACACAAGACCCAACCCGACCAAGTTGCTCCTGCACTGACAGCGTCAGGCCCGTTCCAGGGCACCTCAACGAGGAGGAACAATGAGAAATCGCGGCTGGCGTGCGGGGCAATTCTCGCCTCGACGGCACTCATGCTCGCCGGATGCTCGGGCTCCGGCGGCACCTCGAACAGCGGAGGCGAGATCACCCTCCAGGAGATCGACGACTACATCCCCACGTCCCCTCAGGGCATAGCCATCGACTGGCTGTTCACCGAGTACCACAACACCCACCCGAACGTCACGATCAAGAAGACCGGCATCCCGGCCAACGAGCTGCAGAAGCTGCAGGCGCAGGCCACCACCAACTTCTTGCCCGACATCGCGATGATCGACAATTCGAACTACCCGGTGCTCGCGGCGACCAACAAGCTGGAGATCGTTCTGGGCGTGATCCAGGATGTCTGACAACGCCGCCTGAGCGCGATGGCTCGCTGCATCCAGGCTCGGAACCGGCCTGCAGTCCCCCTCGCTACCCACGCCCCGTGGACGAGTCCGAGGCTGCGCACGGCGCGCTGCAGCACGCCGAGCGTGTGCGCCTGAAGGCGCTGCGCTACGCAGCGCGTGACGAGGCGCCCACCTACATCGCCATCATGCGGACGTTCACCAGCGAGATCGCGGGGCTGCTGTCGGACCAGTCGGCAGCCGAGGTGGCGCAGCGCCTGGCGGAACAGGGCTTCGAGCTGAGCGCCGACACCGTCGACGACCGGCTGTCCTATCTCGTCGAGCACGGCAACCTCGCCCGTGACAACGCGGGTGGACGGCAGGCGGGCAGGTTCTGCCCGTGGTCACTGCTGTTCTGTTGGCGGCAGGGCGTCGAGGAGACGGGGTAGGTCGTCCGACATCCGACAGGGTCTGCCACAGGATGTCGAGGTTGATGTCGAAGCGGCGAAGCGATTCAGGGGAGTTGCGCTCGTCGGTGACCGAAGATCTCGCAGGCCCCGTGGCTCGCCGCAGCAGCCTCACCGATGCCGTCCCGGCCGGAACCCGGCGGACTTTCATACCTCTGACGCAACGGCCGTGGGTGGACGAAACTCGTGGTGTC
>JAODNO010000010.1 GCA_025465235.1 Pseudonocardia sp. | reverse complement strand
GGGCGCGAGCAGCGGGATCGGCGAGGCGACCGCGCTCCTGCTCGCTGGAAGCGGCGCGAAGATCATCCTCGGGGCGCGCCGATCGGATCGCCTCGAGGCGCTGGCGACCCGCATCACCACGGCTGGCGGTGCGGCCGCCTGGACCCGCACGGACGTGCGACGGCGCGAGGATCTCACCGCGCTCGTCGCGTTCGCTCGTCAGGAGTACGGCAGGCTCGACGTCCTCATCAACAATGCCGGCATCGGCGCCATCTCCCCGCTCGACGAGCTGCGGGTGGGGGAGTGGGAGGAGATGGTCGACGTCAACTTCAAGGGGGTTCTCTACGGCATCGCGGCAGCTCTCCCGGTTTTCCGGGAACAGGGTTCCGGGCATTTCGTCAATACCGTCTCGACGGCCGGGCTGCGCATCGTCCCGAATCAGGCGGTCTACGCCGCTACGAAGAATGCCGTACGCACCCTGTCCGAGGGTCTGCGCCAAGAGGCCGGGGCCGACCTGCGCGTGACGATGGTCTCGCCCGGCTTCGTCGAGACGGACTTCGCGGACTCGATCACCAGTCCCGAGGTAAGAGCCCAGCTCGTCGCGTCCCGGCAGAAGTTCGCCATTCCGCCAGGAGCGATCGCCCGCGCCATCGCGTTCGCGATCGAGCAGCCGGCCTGCGTCGACGTGGGCGATGTCGTAGTCCGCCCCACCGCACAGGCCTAGCAGCGCAAAGAGACCCGAGTGCCGTTGCAGTACTTAGGCGACGGGACCAGGACACGCGGCCCTCATCGTTGTCCTCGTCGTCGGGAGCAGCCCCTCCTTGTGCTCGTCGCCGAGCGCGTCTGCGATCCGCGGGTCCCTCTCGGTGTTCCTCGTTGCAGCGAGGGAGTGATGATCAGTGCGAGTCGTGGTCCTGCTCGCCCGGAGCCGCCCGCATAGGGCCCGCGCGGCTGGTTCGGCGAGGGCGACGACCAAATCGAGCAACACAATGTCAACGGCACATAACGGCGTTCCGAACCGCTCCGCGCGTTCGACGACGACCCGTATCTTGAGCGCGCGGCGACCTCTTAGCCGCCCCTCACCGAGAGGTCCTCCGCGTGCACCCCCCGACCGATGACGCCACGCCCTCGATGGTCCGCGTCCCCGACGTGATCGATGTGTGCAACCAGTTCTCGGACAAGCACGGATTGCGCCGGGCCTACTCCTGCGACGCCCAGAGTGGGGAAGTGACCTGCGACTGGGGGTCCAACGGCTACCGGCTGCCTAGGCGGAGTGGCAGTACGCCTGCAAGGCGGGTGCCAGCGGATACCGATACGGAGAGATCGACGTCATCGCCTGGTATGCGGCAAACTCCGAGGGCCTGATCCACGACGTCGGCGGCAAGGCACCCAACCCGTGGGGGCTGTACGACATGCTGGGCAACGTCTGGGAATGGTGCTGGGACCTGTACGACGAGGAGGTCTACGGCTCCTATCGCGTTTTCCGTGGCGGAGGTTGGGCCGAGCCGACGCGGGGTTGTGGAGCTTCCGTGCGTCGCCGCAGCCACCCGTCGTTCGCGATCGACGATCTCGGCTTCCGGCTCGCTCGGACTGTGTCACGAGTTCTGACTACTCGATGTCGCCGAGGAAGCTGAGCACACGTTGCGTGAGCAATGCTGCGGCGCTTTTGTCGTAGCCGGGCAGGCTGTTGTCGGCGAACAGGTGTTGATCCCCCGGGTACAGGAACAGCTCCGCGCTCTCGATTGTCTCCACGAGATGGCGGGCCACGTCGAGATCGCCCAACTCGTCGGCGTCCATCGTGTGGATCTGCAGCGGGAGGCCCTGGGGCCACGGGCACCCGAACTCAGAGGTCGGGGCACAGGCGTGAAGTAGCAGGGCTCCATGCGCTCCCGGACGCGTCTGGGCCAGCAACTGTGCGGGCATGACCCCGAGCGAGAACCCGGCATAGACGATTTCGTCAGGCAAGCCGTCAGCGGCGATTCGGCCGCGCTCGATGATGGTGCCGAAGCCGACCTGCTCGGCGTAGCCAATGCCCTCCGTGAGGTCGGTGAAGACTTTGCCCTCGTAGAGATCTGGGGTATGCACGACGTGTCCGCCGGCGCGGAGCTCATCAGCGAATGAGAGGCAGCCCGCCGTGAGTCCTTGTGCATGATGGAAAAGCAGAACCTCAGCCACGGCAGCAGCCTAGCCGTTCCGGCAATCGTCAGGCGAGGCTCTTCCGGCATCGGTTTCCGCTGACCTAGCCATTCGCGACGTGCGGGTCCGGCTCCTCGTCGCCATGCTGGTCCAGGTCGGTGGGCAGGTCGCGCATGCGCACAAGTGGGCTGAGCAGCACCGGCAGGACGGCGAGTGACTGCCCGGCCACCCCGACCCAGAGTGCGGCGAGCACCCCGTACCGGCTGCCGATGATCCCGCCGAGAAACGCGCCGATCGGCATCGTCCCCCAGACGACAAAGCGGACCGAGGCGTTCATCCGCCCCAGCAAGGGCTTCGGACACAGTCGCTGGCGGAAGGACACCTGCGCGACGTTGTAGGCGACGACACCGATGCCGAACACGGCCGCCGACGTCGCGAGCAGGGCGATTGCAACCGGGCGCGGCTGCCCATCGGCCAGGGGGACGAGCGCTAGCGCCGGGAGGGTGGGAAGCAGGGACACGGCGATGGACCGACCTTCCCCGACCAGCTTGATCACCGCCTCGGCGAGGAGTGCGCCGACGAGACCCCCGACCGCGCCGATACTGAGCGCGAGCCCGAGCCCCGCCTCCCCCACGGCGAGGTGCCGGATCGCATAGAGCACGAGCAGCGCGCTGCTGATGCCGCCGAACAGGTTCGACGTGGCGGTGGTCGCGACGATGCGGCGCAGGAGGGGCTGGTGGAAGACGAAGGCGAGGCCTTCGCTGATCTCCAGGTGCAGCCGGCGGCGGTCGGCCCCGGGCGAGAACTCCTCACGGTGCCGGATGCGCAGCGTGAACACGACCGAGCCGATGAACGACAGGACATCCAGCAGGATGGCCAGCGGAGCACCGACCACCCGGACGAGCACACCGCCGAGTCCCGGCCCCGCGACCTCTGCGACGGAGTGCGAGATCTGGAGCTTCGCGTTGCCCTCGCTGATGCGCGATGACGGCACGAGCGAGGGGAGATAGCTCTGGTAGGCGACGTCGAAGAACACCGTCGCGACCCCGACGACCGTCGCGACCACGAGCAGGAGCGGGAACGTGAGCACGCCGAGCAGCCACGCCACCGGCAGCGCGAGCAGTGCGAGACCGCGCACGACGTCGCCCGTGATGAGCACGTTGCGCTTGCGCATGCGGTCGACCCACGCGCCCGCGGGCAGCCCGACGACCAGGAACGCGAGCTTCTCGAACGTCAGGAGCAGACCCATCTCGAACTCGTCAGCACCGAGGACGGAGACCGCCAGCAGGGGCAGCACGATCGTGCCGATCTGTGTGCCGACCTGGCTGATCGTGTCGCCGATCCACAGCTGGCGGAAGTCCCGCCCGGCGGGGTGGCCCACAAGGCTCGAGCGGTACCAGTGTCCGAGGCGGGAGGGGGCAGCGTGTTCGGTCGGGCTCACGGGCATGATGTTCGATTACCGATTGGGTAAAGTCAATCGGTGTGCGGCGCACCGCTACCGTGGCGTCGTGGACCCCACCGACTCACCCCGACGCCCCGCGACGGACGCCGAGGCGAAAGCGCTTGCATCGTCGCTGCGGCTCCGGATCCTGCGGATGTGCCTGGATGAGCCCATGACCAATGCCGAGCTCGCCGAGCGGCTGGGGCGCCCGCCTGCGAGCGTCCTGCACCACGTGCGCACCCTCACCGCCACGGGGTTCCTCGAGGCCCTGCCCGCGCAGCAGGGGCCGCGCGGGTCGCGCCCGGTGCCGTACCGCGCCACCCGCAAGTCGTGGGTGATGGACGAGCACCCCTCGAGCAGGCCGATGATCGAGGCGTTCCTGGAGACCACGTCCGAAGTGGGAGAGGACGAGCTCGCGGTGTCACGGCTCGGCCTACGGCTCGACGCCGCCGGCCACGCCGAGCTCGTCCGACGCCTGGACGATGTGCTCCAGGAGTTCGCCGCACGGCCCCCGGATCCCGGTGGACGGCCATGGTCGGTCTTCCTCGCCGTGCACCCCGACCCCGACCGCGACTAGCCTGCTGCTGCTCGCGCGTTGATCAAGGCCCGGTTCCGTGCGTGCCGTGTACGCGAGGAGCGCGACGGTCCTGGTCAGGTTCGGCTGTCAGCTGTGGCGCTTGACGAACTCCAGGGCCTTCTGCGCCACGTCCTGCCACCCGTGGTCGATGGTGAGGGCATGGCCCCGGTCAGGCATCTCGACGATCTCGGTGGCCGACGGGTTCTTCGCCTGCTGCTTGTAGCTCGCGTTCGCGATCGCCCACGGCACCGTGTTGTCCTTCTCGCCGGAGATGATCAGCAGCGGGCCGCGCTCGGGGTTCCTGGTGTCGACCTTCACCTCCGTGAACGGGTTGAGGTTCGCGGTCGCCGCCTGGAACAGCGGCACCCCGGACGCCGGGACGTGGAACTCCTCGTACAGCGCGCGGGCCTCCTCCTCCGGTAACGCGTTGGCCCAGCCGAAGCTGAACTGCTCGAAGGTCAGCGACACGGCCCGTCCGAGGTTCGCCGGGTTGCTCAGCACGGGCGCCGCCGATTTCAGCGACGAGATCGGCAACGGCAGCACCCCGCGGAACGGGGCGGGATCGATCGCGACGGTGACGGCGGACGCGCCCACCCCGGCGATGCGCTGCGCGATGAGGCCGCCGAAGGAGTGCCCGACGACGGCGGGCTTGCGCTCGAGCGCCGCGATCGCCTCGAGGTAGTGGTCGGTGACCTGCTTGACCATCTTGCGGGCGAAGACCTGCGGATCCTTGCGGGCCTCCTCGACGCTGTCCGGGTCATCCGGCCAGCCCGGCGCGACCCCGGCGTAACCGTTCTCCTCGAACAGCGTCCGCCACCGGTCCCAGCTGCTGGAGAGCAGCCACAGCCCGTGGACGAACACCACCGGTGGGAGCCCAAGCTCGTTGGCGCGCTCGATCTCGTGTTGCTCGCGTTCGGTGAGCGTGGACATGGTCGTCTCCTGTCCGGTCCCGGTCCGTGTCCGAGGCCCCCGGCGGGGATGCTAGAGCCGACCGTCCTCTGTGAACAGACGCTGCCCGGCGCGACCGTCATCGTCACACCGGACAGCTCGGTTTTCAGGATCCGTTGAGCAGCTGCTCGAACGGTGTCGGCTCGAGGAACGGGTCAGCCGCCTGCTGGGTCGGGCGGGCGACGACGAGATCTGCCAGCTCCCCGGCGGCGCGGGCGATGCGCTGGTCGAGCGCCTGTGTCGCCCGGTCGCCGCCGCCCCAGTCCTCCGGTGCGGCGAAGACCGAGGTCGGCACGACCATCCCGCGCAGGTAGGCGAACAGCGGGCGCACGGCGTGCTCCAGCGCGAGCGAGTGCCGTCCGGTGCCGCCGGTCGCCGCGATGAGCGTCGGCTTCCCGGCGAGCGACTCGGGCTCGAGCACGTCGAAGAACAGCTTGAACAACCCGTTGTAGGACGCCGAGAAGATCGGTGTGACGGCGATCAGGCCGTCCGCACCCGTGACCGCGTCGAGTGCCGTCCTGAGCGCCCGACCCGGAAAGCCGGTCAGCACGTTGTCGACCATGGTGTGGCCGTGGTCGCGCAGCTCGATCACGTCGACCTCGGTGTCGACCCCGCGCTCGCGCAGGGCCGACACGGTGGCGGCGGTGAGCCGGTCGGCGAGCAGCCGCGTCGACGACGGCACGCTGATCCCGGCGCTCACCATGGCGAGCCTGCGGCTGGTCATGCAGCCACCTCCTCCTCATCCGCGCCGGCCGCCTCGAGCAGGCTCGCGTGCGTCGGCGCCTCGGGGACGTGCGCGGGCTTGAGCGCGGCGAACTCGCGGCGCAGCACCGGCACGACCTCCTCGCCCAGGATGTCCAGCTGCTCCAGCACCGTCTTGAGCGGCAGGCCGGCGTGGTCCATGAGGAACAGCTGGCGCTGGTAGTCGCCGGCCATCTCGCGGAAGGACAGCGTCTTCTCGATCACCTGCTGCGGGCTGCCCACCGTGAGCGCCGTCAGGTCCGTGAACTCCTCCAGCGAGGGCCCGTGGCCGTACACCGGCGCATTGTCGAAGTACGGGCGGAACTCGCGGACGGCGTCCTGGGAGTTCTTCCGCATGAACACCTGGCCGCCCAGGCCGACGATCGCCTGGTCGGCAGCGCCGTGGCCGTAGTGCTCGAAGCGCCTGCGGTACAGCTCAACCATCCGCTGCACGTGCTCCTTGTTCCAGAAGATGTTGTTGTGGAAGAAGCCGTCGCCGTAGAAGGCCGCCTGCTCGGCGATCTCCGCGCTGCGGATCGAGGCGTGCCAGACGAACGGCGGCACGCCGTCGAGCGGTCGCGGGGTCGAGGTGAAGCTCTGCAGGGGCGTGCGGAGCTTGCCCTGCCAGTCGACGACGTCCTCGCGCCACAGCCTGCGCAGCAGCGCGTAGTTCTCGACGGCCAGCGCGATGCCGTTGCGGATGTCCTGCCCGAACCACGGGTAGACGGGCCCGGTGTTACCACGGCCCATCATGAGGTCCACCCGGCCGTCCGCGAGGTGCTGCAGCATCGCGTAGTCCTCGGCGATCTTCACCGGGTCGTTCGTGGTGATCAGCGTCGTCGCGGTGGAGAGCTGCAGGCGTTCGGTGCGCGCGGCGATGAAGCCGAGCATGGTCGTGGGCGACGACGGCACGAATGGCGGGTTGTGGTGCTCGCCGGTCGCGAACACGTCCAGACCGACCTCCTCGGCCTTCACCGCGATCGCGACCATCGCCTTGATCCGCTCCGCCTCCGTGGGCGTGCGGCCGTTCGTCGGGTCGGGCGTCACGTCTCCGACCGAGAAGATGCCGAGCTGCATGTCTCGCCTCCAGTTGTTGCAACTGCAAGTAGTACGACGTCGTCAACGCATGCACGCACGGGGTTATGCCCGCAGGCTAGGAGCCGCTCTCCGTGGCACAGGGCGGGGAAACGGGTGATGCTCGGGTGGATGGACCGCCGCGAGCTCGCCGACTTCCTACGCCGCCGCCGGGAGCAGCTGCGCCCGGCGGACGTCGGGCTCGCTGCCGGGATGCGGCGGCGCACCCCAGGCCTGCGTCGGGAGGAGGTGGCGCAGCTGGCGGGGGTGTCCGCCGACTACTGCATGCGCCTGGAGCAGCAGCGCAGCTCGCAGCCCTCCACGCAGGTGCTCGCGGCGCTGGCCCGCGCGCTGCGGCTCACCGCCGACGAGCGCGACCACCTCTACGTCCTGGCAGGTCACCCTGCACCGGCGGGGCGGCTCGCGGGCGACCACGTCCGGCCCGGGCTGATGCACCTGCTCGACGCGCTGCCGGCCACACCCGCGCAGATCCTGGGCGACCTCGGCGACCTGCTCGCCCAGAACGAGATGGCCAGGTACCTGTTCGGAGCGGTGTGCTCGGAGCGTGAGGAGTCCCGCAACGTCGTGGTGCGGTGGTTCACCGACCCCGGTGTACGCGCAGCGCATCCGCCCGAGGAGCACGAGTACCTCAGCCGGGTCCATGTCGCCGACCTGCGCGCCGCTGTCGCCCGTCGCGGCAACGATGCCGCCGCAGCCGGGCTGGTCCGCTGGCTGCGGGCGAACACGGCGGAGTTCGCGGAGCTCTGGGACCGGCACGAGGTGGCCGTCCGCAGGCGCAGCCGGATGCGCGTCCTGCATCCCCGGATCGGGCTGATCGAGCTCGACAGCGAGACCCTGCTGACCCCTTCCGAGGACCAGAAGCTGCTCGTCTTCACCCCGCCACCGGGCAGCGAGACCGCCGAGAAGCTCGGGCTGCTGCGCGTCATCGGCGACCAGGACCTCACCACCACAGGACGCTGACCGCCGCGGCGCCTCGGCCGCCGCCCACGCACTCACGTTCGCACCACGATTCAGGAGACACCCATGTCCACGAACCTTCCCGCGCCCGTCGCCGCATACCTGGAGGCGAAGGACGACGACCACGTCGAGGCGGTACTCGAGAGCTTCACCGACGACGCGATCGTCCACGACGAGGGCAAGGACCACGTCGGCATCGCGGCGATCCGTGACTGGGCCGCCGCGATCTCCACGACCTACCAGCTCGAGCGCACAGTGCTCGAGACGCGTCGCACCGGCGCGGCCACGGTGGTGCTCGTCCGGGTCGCCGGGGACTTCCCGGGGAGCCCGGTGGACCTGCATCACCATTTCACCGACTCCGGGGACCGGATCGCGGCCCTCACGATCTGCCCGTGAGCGGCGCGACGATGGAGCTCGACGGGCGCCGCGCTGTGGTCACCGGTGGCACCCGCGGGGGTATCGGGGCCGCGGTCACCGCTCGGCTCACCGACGCCGGCGCGCGCGTGCTCACCACCGCCCGGTCCGCCCCTGATGACCTGGCCGACCGCGAGCTGTTCGTGGCCGCCGACGTCGGCACTGCAGAGGGGGTAGCCCGGGTCGCCGCGGCGGCCCTGCACCGGCTGGGTGGCGTGGACATCGTCGTCCACGTGGTCGGAGGATCGCGCCAGGAGCCCGGCGGTGTCCTCGCCCCGACCGACGACGACTGGCAGCACGCGTTCGCCGTCAACCTGTTCGCCTCGGTGCGCCTGGACCGCGCCCTGCTCCCGCAGGTGGCCCCGGCGGGGGTGCGGGTCAACACGGTCGCACCAGGCTTCGTCGAGACGGCAGGCGCGCGGGGCATGGTTAGCGCCCTCGCGGCCGCGGACGGCGTGGACGAGGACACCTCGCGGCAGCGGATCATGGACTCGATCGGCGGGATCCCGCTCGGCCGCCCGGCCCGGCCGGACGAGGTGGCCGAGCTGATCGCCTTCCTCGTGTCCGATCGGGCGTCGGCGATCACGGGCGCGGAGCACGTCATCGACGGCGGAAGCCTGCGGACGATCTGAGGCCGGTCAGCCCGCCCGGGAGGGGAGCTGCGCGGTGAGCTGCGCCCGGCGGCCCCAGGCGATCGCGGCGAGCACCACGAAGAGGATCGCGGGCGTAAGGATCATGGCGGGTGCGTCGAGCACCACCGCCTGCGTGAACGCGGCCCCGATCATGAGCCCCATCAGCCCGAGCGCGGCCGGAGCGGCGAGCCGTGTGGTCAGGAGCCCGATTCCGCCGGCCAACTCCAGGACCGCGACGAGGTACCGGAACCACTGACCTGCCCCGATCTGCGTGAAGGTCTCCACCGCGTAGGCCTCGCCGAAGAACTTCGGGGCGGCGGAGGCGACGATGAAGAAGAGTCCGACCAGGATTTGGAAACCCCACAGAACGCGGTTCGTGACGCGGTTGGTGGAGGCGGTCGCGGAGGTTGTGGAGGTCATCGGGCTTCCTTCCGGTGAGGCGTGCGTGGATGGTCGCCGGTAGGACCGTCCTGGGCAGCGGACCTCATCGGTCGGCAGGCATCCGCTGAGTGGAAGAGGGTGCTGACGGCGGGAGACGGGACGCCGATACTCCCGCGAAACCAGCAGAAAGGTGACGAACATGTCGACGGATTCACCGGTGAACCCGCAGAACCCCCACGAGCGGTACGCCGGCTGGGTGGGCCCGCTGTGCTGGTCGGCGGTGGCGCTCGAGGGCTTCGACCTGGTGGTACTCGGCGTCGTGCTGCCGCCGCTGCTGCGCTACCCCGACTGGGGGCTGACGCCGGGTACGGCGTCGCTGATCTCGGTGGTCGGCCTGCTCGGGGTGATGGTCGGGGCGCTTGCCATCGGGCCCATCACGGACATCATCGGCCGGCGCCGGACGATGCTGCTGACCGTCGCCGCCTTCTCGCTCCTCACGCTGTTGTGCGCGTTCGCCCCGAACCCGTGGATCTTCGGGTTGTTGCGCTTCCTCGCAGGCCTCGGTCTCGGCGGGGTGCTGCCGGTCGCGCTCGCGCTCGTCAACGAGTACGCCCGCGAGGGCCGCAGTGGCAGCGCGACCACCACGCTGATGACCGGCTACCACGTCGGAGCGGTCGTCACCGCGCTGCTCGGGATCGTGGTCATCCCGGCCTTCGGCTGGCGGCCCATGTTCGTGCTCGGGGCCTTGCCCGCGCTGGTGCTCGTGCCGTTGCTGCTCCGGTACCTGCCCGAGTCGACGTCCTTCCTGCGCGAGCGGGCTCTCGGCGCGACCCCGGGAAGCACCCGACCGCAGCGCAACCCCGTCACCATCCTGTTCCGGGGCGGGTACCTGCGCGCCACGCTCGCGTTCTGGGTGACCTCGTTCATGGGGTTGCTGTTGGTCTACGGGCTGAACACGTGGTTGCCGGAGATCATGCGCTCAGCCGGGTACGCCCTCGGCGCTGCGCTGGCGCTTCTGCTCGTGCTCAACCTCGGCGCGGTGCTCGGGCTGCTGGTCGCCGGGCAGGTGGCCAACCGGTTCGGCACCAGGCGCTCCACGATCGCCTGGTTCACGGCCGCCGCACTCTTCCTGGCGCTGTTGAGCGTCCGGCTCCCGGGCATCTGGGTGTATGTCAGCGTGTTGATGGCCGGGGTATTCGTGTTCAGCTCCCAGGTGCTGGTCTACGCGTACGTCAGCCAGCTGTACCCGGCGTCGGCCCGGGGTACGGCGCTCGGCGCCGCCAGCGGGATCGGCAGGCTCGGCGGGATCTCCGGCCCGCTCATCGGCGGCGCGCTGCTCAGCGCGGGGATCGCCTACCCGTGGGGCTTCTACATCTTCGCCGCCGTGGCCGCGATCGGTGCGGTCTCCGTCGCGCTGGTGGCCCGCACCCCTGAACCCGCAGCCGTCGAGAGGACAACCGCAGGATGAGCGAGACTGCCCGCACCGTCCGCGACGCGACGTTCGACGTCCTGCGTCGCCACGGCCTGACCACGATCTTCGCCAATCCCGGGTCCACCGAGGTGGCGTTCCTGACCGACCTGCCCGACGACGTCGACTTCGTGCTCGCGCTCCACGAGGGCTCGGTCGTCGGCATCGCGACGGGGTGGGCGACGGCGCTGGACCAGCCTGCCTTCGTCGTCCTGCACACGACCGCAGGTTTCGGCAACGCCGTCGGCGCGCTGGCTACGGCGCGGGTCAACCGCGTGCCGCTCGTGGTGCTCGTCGGTCAGCAGGACCGCCGCCACCTGGCGTTGCAGCCGTTCCTTGCCGGTGAGCTCGAGGGGCTGGCCGGCCGGTACCCGGTCTGGGTGACGACACC
>JAODNO010000002.1 GCA_025465235.1 Pseudonocardia sp. | reverse complement strand
GTGTTCAGCCGGGCCTCGACCGCCCGCCAATCGAACCCGTCGAGCCAGTGCGCGACGAGCTCCCGGACCCGGGCGACGGGCACGCCATAGACGTCGGCGGAACCGGGCAGCTCGTGGGGCCACCGGGCGCCGCGCAGCCGGGCGTCCAGGTCGTCCAGCGCGTCCTGCGGGATGTCGACGCGGAACGGGCGGATGTCGGTGTTCGGCACGGGCTCTCCTCAGAACGGAACGCTTTGTTCCCTCTAATCATGACAGAGCGGAACGATCCGTTCCAGAGTAGGATCGAAAGATGTCCTCGCAGACCCCGACCGCCGCCGAATCCGGTCTCTCCGGTCGACGCCGCCAAGCCGCCCAGAACGACACGGCGATCCTCGACGCCGCCCGCGCGGTGTTCCTCGACGATCCGAAGGCGCCGATCGCCGCCGTCGCACAGCACGCCGGCGTCGGCATCAGCGCCCTCTACCGCCGCTATCCCGGCAAGGAGGATCTGCTGCGCACGCTCTGCCACGACGGGTTGCGCCGCTACCTCGCCGAGGCGGAGGCGGCCGCCGCGGATTCGGACGCCTGGACCGCGTTCACCGGTTTTCTGCAGCGCATCGTGGACGCCGACGTCCACTCGCTGACCGTCCACCTGGCCGGCACGTTCGTCCCCACCGCGCAGATGCAGCAGGACGCCGAGCGGGCCAACAAGCTCGGCACCGCCCTGTTCGAGCGCGCCCGCGCCGCCGGGCGGCTCCGGCCGGACGCGGTCGGGCAGGACGTCGAGCTCGTACTGGAGGCGTGCGCGGCGATCCGCGTCCCCGATCCCGGACGCACACGCGAGCTACGCCGCCGCGTCCTCGCCACCCACCTGGCCGGACTCGCCGCCGACCGCGACTCCCTCCCGCCGCTGCCCGGACCACCCCCAGAGGCAGCCGAGCTGAACTGGCGGTGGGAGCAGCGCTGAGCGGATCGCGACTGCTCCCCGCCAATGATCAACACCACCATGTCGCGCTCGGATAGATGGCGTACACGGTCACGGGCCGGGCACCACGACGGCGCGGCCGGTGGCGCCTGCGCGCAGCGCCCGATAGGCGTCCTCGACGCCCTCGAGAGGGTGCTGGGCGCCGAGCAGGGCCTCCAGCGGGAGCCGCCCCGACCGGTACAGCGACAGGATCCGGGGCAGGTCCACCGGGGGGTTGGCCGAGCCGTAGAGGCTGCCGACCAGGTGTTTCTGCTGTTGCACCAGCTCGTTGATCGGGATTGCGGCGGTGGCGTCCACCGCGGCCAGCCCGACGGCGATCGCGGTGCCGCCGGGGCGCAGCGCCGTGAAGGCCTGGCGCAGGGTGTGCGGGCTGCCGACGGCGTCGACCGCCACCTCCGCGCCGCCCCCGGTCAGCTCCTGCACCGCCTCCACCACACCGGCCGCGTCGAGGGTGCCGGCGTCGACGGTGTGGGTGGCGCCCAGCCGGCGTGCCAACTCCAGCTTGTCCGCCGCCACGTCCACCACCACGACGGGTCCGGCACCGACCAGGACCGCGCCCATCACCGCCGACAGCCCGACCCCGCCCGCGCCGATCACCAGCAGCGGCCGGCCGGCCAGCTGCCCGCCCACGTTCACCACCGCGCCCAGCCCCGTGATCACCGCGCAACCGGTGACCGCGGCGACCGCGACCGGCACATCCTCGGGCAGCGGCACCACCGCCCGCTGCGACACCACCGCCCGCTCCGCGAAGCACGAAACGCCCAGGAAGTGGTGCACCTTCTCCTCGCCGCGACGCAGGCGCGAGGTGCCGTCCATCAACCCGCCCGAGCGAGCCTGCACCCGGCCGTAGATGCACATCACCGGCCGCCCGGTCATGCAGAACTCGCAGAACCCGCACCGTGGGCGCCAGGTGAACGCGACCCGGTCCCCCACCGCCACCCTGTCGACCCCGGAACCGGTCTGCTCGACGACCCCACAACCCTCGTGCCCCAGCACGATGGGCAACGGACACGGGATGTCGCCGGACATGTAGTGCAGCTCGGTGTGACACACCCCCGCCGCCTCCACCCGCACCAGCACCTCGCCGGCGTGCGGGGCGTCGAGTTCCACGTCCTCCACCTGCAACGGCGTGCCGGGCTCGCGCAGGACGGCTGCCCTCATGCGGCCGTCCCGCGCACGGGGCCGGCGTTGACGCCGGCGATCGCGCGGCGCTGCAGGTCGATCCGCACCAGCGGCATCAGGCCCACGGCTCCTTCGTCACCCGGACATCGTGCCCGGTGCGGGCGGACTCGCCGATCGCCAGTGCGATGGCGTGGTCCTGGCAGCCCTGCGCCAGCGGGTAGGGCTCCGGGCCCTCCCCACGAGCCCACGCTCCGGTGGCCTCCAGCAACGCTGCCACGGCGATGTCGTCCTCGGACAGGCGGGTGCCCGAGAACGGGTTCCGGTACACCACCCTGCCGTCCACGCTCACGAAGTCAAGGTCGTTGCCCTCGAGGTTCATGTCGACGCCGGTGCGGCGGTAGACGAGGTGCGACTCCACGGGGCTCGTCGGGTCGGCCATCCGCACGAGGCGGTCGTCGACGAGCTCGCCCATGGAGCCGCGGACGAGGATCCGGCGGGCGCGCAACGGGTTCCACCACTGGTTGTCGGTGAAGTCGTAGAGGCCGGAGCGGCCGCCGAAGTCGATGGTGGCGATGGTGGTGGTGCGCGCCTCGGGCACCGCGTCCTGCTTCCATCCGTCGGATGAGAGCGGGTCGACCAGCGGCGCGGTGAACTCGCGCCCGGTGACCACGGCCTCGTCCATGTCCACGCCGAGCAGGCCGCGGATGAGCGAGACCGCGTGGTACATGTGCGTGGAGGAGAGCTGCACCGATGTCGGCTCGCCGATGAGACCGTCGCGCAACACCGCGAGCCGGGCGGCGTGGCCCGGCATCAGCAGGTACTGCTCGGCCACCTGCACGAGCCCGCTCCCGCCCACGTCGGACCACAGGGAGCGCAGGCCGTCGAGGTCGGGGGCGGGTGGGGTCTCGGCCAGCACGGGCACGCCGAGGGCCACCACCTCCCGCGTGGTGACGGGCATCTGCCCCCACGGCACCGCCGCGATGACGAAGTCGGGACGGTCCGCGGCGAGCAGCTCCTCGACCGTGCGGAAGGTCGGCACCCCCCACGCATCCGTGACCTCCTGGCCTCGCTTGCCGGTCCGGGTCACGACGCCTGCGGCCCGCAGGTGGTCGGGGGCGGCCTGGGCCAGCCGCAGGAAGAACAGCGAGCGCCAGCCGCTGCCGACCACGCCGAACGTGGTGGGGGTGCGGGGTGTGGGGGCAGGTGCGGTCATCGCAGCCAGTTCTCCTCGGCAGGTGTGATGTCGACGAACACGGTCCAAAGCTCGTGAGGGACGGGGTGGGGGCCAGGCGGATCGTCTGCTCCAGCCGTTCGGGCCGCGACCTCCCGACCACGGTGGATGCGCGGCTCACGCATAGAGCTCTGGTCCACGAAGTCTGCTCCTGTCCGATCATGATGTCACCGGGTCAGGACCTCACCGCGCCTGCGGGGAGCCCGGCGACGAACCAGCACTGGAAGACCACGTACGCGATCACCATCGGCCGCGCTCAGCGCCACCGCGGCGGACGCTGCTCCGCATCGTCGACCGGGGACAGTGGCCTCCCGCCACGTCGAGCTGGCCGCGGAGCTCGTGGTCCGCGCATCCACCGGGCAGCCGGCAAGGGGCTGAGCGTCACCATCCGCGTCCGGCCCTCACATCGCGCGGTAGTCCTTCGGGGAGTACCGCGGCCCGAAGCGTGGACGACGGAACCCGGATACCTCCACGTAGCGCACCGCGCGCTGGCGCTGCGGCGAGTACGGGGCCAGCACCGCGAGCATCGCGGCGTCATCCAGCGGTCGGCCGACCAGTGCCCAGCCCACCAGGGTGGGAATGTGGAAGTCGCCGACGCTCACCGCGTCGGGGTCGCCCCACGCCCGCTGTGCCACCTCGGCCGCCGTCCACACCCCGATTCCTGGGACCTTGCGCAGCAGCTCCCGCCCTCGCTCCCCACCCAGCTCGCACGCCGTCTCGAGACGGTGCGCCACCGCGGCGCAGGCGAGGATCGCGCGGCGCCGGGCTGAGTCGACGCCCGCGCGGTGCCACTCCCAGTCCGGCACGGCCCGGATCTGTGCGGGCGTCGGGGGCACGCGCATTCCGTCGGGCGCGGGCCCGGGGGCGGGGTCGCCGAACCGCCAGCAGAGCTCCCGCCACGACCGGCGCGCCTCCACTCCGGTGACCTTCTGCTCGAGCACCGAGGGCACCAGCACGTCCCAGACCCGACCGGATGCGCCGAAGCGCAGGCCCGGCATGCGCCGCGCGGCGTCGGCGACCAGTGGGTGGTGCGCGACGAACTCCTCGGGGCGGTCGGACTCGCCGAGCAACGCCGGCAGCCCGTCGAGCGACCACTGCGCGCCGGGCCCCCACGCCTCGGCCACGACGGTGCCGTCGCCACGGCGGTGCAGCCGCATGGTCGCTGCACCGTCCGGTGTGGTCGAGACCCGCCAGATCGCCGACCCCGTGCCCGCGGAGCGCCACGTCGGATCGCCCCGGCCGCGGCGCAGCGGGGCGAGCACGCCGGCGACGTCGAGCGGGTACTCCGGCCGCCAGTCCCGTGCGTGGGCACGGGAGTCTCCGCCGTCGTGTCCATGCGGAAGCCCCGAGGGCTCAGACATCCGGGGAGAAGCGCAGTGCGTGCGGCGGCAGGACCACGTCCGGCCAGATCCGGAGGCCGCGCCGCAGCTCGCAGTGCGCTCCGACGATCGCGCGGTCCCCGACCACCGTGTCATTGACCAGCGCGCCCTCCTCGACGCGCGCGCCCGCGCCGATCACGGAGTGCTCCACCACCGCACCCTCGCCGACCACGGCGCCGTCGAACAGCATGGCGCCCTCCACCCGGGCACCCGCCCCGATCCGGACACCGCGCCCCACCGTGGTGCCGCCGAACACCAGCGCGCCCTCGGCGACCTCGGCGCCCTCGAGCACCAGCGCCTCGCCCGTGGGCCCTGGCAGCGCAGCGGAGGGGGCGACCCCGCGCACCAGGTCGGCCGAACCGTGGATCAGGTCGGCCGGGGTGCCCATGTCGCGCCAGTAGGCGTTGTCGACGTGTCCCGAGACCTGCGCGCCCGCCGAGAGCAGTTCGGGGAACGTCTCCCGCTCCACCGACACCGGGCGTCCCTCGGGGATCGACTCGATCACGCTGCGGCGGAAGACGTAGCAGCCCGCGTTGATCTGGTCGGTGGGCGGGTCCTCGGTCTTCTCCAGGAACTCGAGCACCGAACCCGACTTGTCCGTGGGGACACAGCCGTAGGGACGGGGGTCCTGCACGCGAACCAGGTGCAGCGTCACGTCGGCGTCGGTGCTCCGGTGCGTGTCGACGACGGCACCCAGGTCGGTACCGCACAGCACGTCGCCGTTGAACACGAGGACGTCGTCGGTGGTGAGGTACTTGGCGACGTTGCGGATACCGCCCCCGGTGCCCATGGGGTGGTCCTCCACCACGTACTCGATCTCGAGCCCGAGGGCGGCGCCGTCGCCGAAATGCGCCGAGAACGTCTCGGCGAGGTACGACGTGCCGAGCACGACGCGCCCGACACCCGCAGCACGGATCCGGGACAGCAGGTGCGCCAGGAACGGCACGCCCGCCGTGGGCAGCATGGGCTTCGGGGCCGACAGCGTGAGCGGCCGCAGCCGCGTCCCCTTGCCCCCGACCAGCACCACGGCCTCGACGTCCTGCAACACGCGTTCTCCTCCAGCTCGGTCAGCGGCTTTCGGTGTCTCGGTACTCGGTGTTCCTACACGCGGTGTCTCCACTGGGTCACGCTCGGCGTGCACGACTCGCGAGCGCCAGCAGCGCCCGGACAGGTGCGCGTGCGCGGTCGTGCACATAGCGGCGTACATCGTCCGCGCGCCACGTCAGGATGCCGTGCCCGTCACGCGCGTCAACACCGCCCTCGGTATCGATGACGGTGTCGATCTCCGTGTCGATCTCCATGTCGGTCTCGAGGCCCGGCACGTGGACGACCAACCAGCCGGCCCGGCCCAGCCTGTCGCCGAGGTCGACATCGGCCATGTCAACGGGACCGGGGGCGCCGAGGTACCGCGGGTCGAACCCGTCCACCGAGTCCCAGGCACTGCGCCGCACCAGCACACACGACGTCGACAGCCAGCCCGTCGGGCCCGCGCCGGCTCCGCTCCGGATCCGGCCACCCAGCGCCTGGGTGATCGAGGGCAACGCACCGGCGGACGGCACGACGGCGCCTGCAGCGGCGCGCAGCCGGGGTCCGAGCAGGCCGGCGCGCGGGCGCCCGGCCGCAGCCGCGAGGAGCCCGTCCAGCACCCCGGCCCCCCACCGCACCGTGGGGTCGGCGATCGCGACCCAGCCCACCCCCGCGTCCAGACCGGCCACGGCGCGGTTGACGGCAGCGGCACGCCCGATGTCCTCGCCGATGGACAGCACCTCCACCCCGTCCCCACCGGTGGCGTCGCCGCACGCCGCCCTGGCGGCCCCGACGATGGCCAGTACGACGCGGACCGGGCGGGTCGTCGCCACGCGCGGCGAGGTGGCGATGCGGTCGACGTCGAGCCGGACCGAGCGCGTCACCGTGACAACGGCGAGCCCGTCGCCGTACTCCTGCACGGGGTCGCGGCGGATCGGGTCACGGTCCACGGCGCGCACCCTAACGGCGCGGGAGCGCGGGAGCACGCCGGCCACCCGCGGTTGCCGCGCCGCGAAGCTCCCGCGTGTTCGGCACTCAGTCGTCCGCCGGGTCCTCGCCGTCCAGCTCGATCAGCGCCTCCAGCGCCGCCGTGTCCCCGGAGTCGACCGCGACCTGCAGGTAGGTCCGCGCCTCCTCGGGCCTGCCCTCGTCGAGCAGGAAGCGGCCGAGCGTGTACGCCCAGCCGGGCTCGGCGTGGCGCTCCGCCTCCCGGAACTCGCGCTCGGCACCCTCGATGTCGCCCCGGGCGACCGCCAGGAACTGGCCGTATGCGGTGTGGGCGCGCAAGGCTCCCAGCTCGCCTGCACGCCGGTAGAACCCCTCGGCCTCATCGGTGCGGCCCTGGAGCGCCCGGACGTCGGCGAGGGCGACGACGGTGTCGGGGCGGTTCTCGTCGGCGTACCGCTCGGCCGCGGCGATGGCGGACTGCAGGTCTCCGGCCTCGAGGTGCAGCTCGACCACGTTCGCGGCGGCCTGGCCGTCACCGGCCTCCGCGACCTGGATGAGCAGCTGCACCGCCTCGCGGAGCCTGCCCTGGTCGCGGAGCAGGATCGCGAGGTCGTTGGCCGCCGCGAGCTCACCCGACTCGACGGCCAGCCGCAGCGTGTCCTCGGCCCGCTCGCGGTCGCCGAGCTCCGCGAGCGCCACCCCAAGCCTGCCGGCGAAGCGCACGTGACCCTGCTGCACGAGCGGCGTCAGCCACTCGGCGGCGGCGTGCCAGCTCCCGCTGTCGAGGTAGGCGCGCACCAGCAGGTCGGGGGCCGACGGCTCACCCGCGGCCACCGCCTGACGCAGCACCTCAACCGCGTCGAGGGCGTGGCCGGAGTCGAGCAGGGCGACGCCCTGCGTGCACAGGGGCTCGGGCGGCAAGGAGGACGGCTGGGTCATCGGACTCCCTCGATCGGGTGAGTGATGCTCCCATCCCGCCCGCGCCCGGTCACCGTCGGTAGGTGGCAATGACCGCGCGATAGGCCACCCGCCGCAGCCGCTCGGGGACCAGCCGGTAGCCCCCTCGTACCGCGACGTTGCGCACGAACTGGGCCCGTGTCGTGAACCCCAACGCCCGGAAGCGGCGCTGGATGGAGACCTCGGCGCGAAGCTGGCGCAGCCCGCCACGCCGCGCGTAGGCGCCTGCCCCGACGCGGTACTTCACTAGTGGCTCCGCGACGTTCGCCACCCGCGCTCCTGCGACGATCATCTTGGCCCAGAGCAGGTAGTCCTCCATGAGGGCGAAGTCGGTGTAGCCGCCGACGGATCGCACCAGATCGCGCCGGTACACGACCGTCGGGTGGTTGAACGGGTCGGCGAACCGCGCCCGGACGCGGATGTCGCGCGGGTCTGTCGGCGGCGTCCGTGTACCCACGACGTCGTCGGGATGGGCGCCGAACTCCAGCAGGCCGGATCCCACGATGTCCACGCCCGACTCGATGATCGGCATCTGTACGGCGAACCGGTGCGGAAGTGAGATGTCGTCGGCATCCATCCGCGCGACGACATCGTGACGGCAGGCCGCGAGCCCGGCGTCGAGCGCGGGGCCGAGGCCGACGTTGCGTTCCAGCGCAACCACGTCCACCGGTACCGGGCTCGTTGCGGCGAGCTCCGCGATCCGAGCGTCGAGAGCATCGCCCACCGGACCGTCACGCACGATCACGACCTGATCCGGCCTGCGGGTCTGGCCGTCCACCGAGGAGCGGAACGCCTCGGTGAGGAAATCGGGCCGATCACCGGCCCAGACCGGCAGCAACAGCGACAGCTGCTCGGGCAACGATGGCTCCCCTCTCCTCCCGGGCAGGCGTGCCCGGGAGCACCATGTGTCACGAACGCACGGTCATCTCCGATGACGATCACCCGCGACACGCGCACCGGCGCGCCCGGCCGGGCGCGTCCGGTGCTGCACCCTAGGAGACCCGGCAGCGAGGGTCAGCGGAGGTGCACACGTGAACGGACCGGGCTGGACCGACGGCTCGGCCCGGTCACCGTCCGATCGGGAGCGCAACAGCCCGCACCGCTCCGGCAAATCAGGCCGGCGGGAGCCGACGGTTCGCTCGCAAAGATCGGCCCGGTACCCGTCCGCCCATCGGACGACGCCCGATCCGTTGTCGACGACCGGGACGTCGGCCGGGAGGCCGCGAGGTGGGTCCCGGACGTCCGGCTCACGCACCACGAGCCGAGCCGGCGCCGCGCCATCGGGTACGACGAAGGGCAGGCCCCGACGGGCCCGCCCTGCTCCGCTCACCCCTGCCGCGAAAGCCCGGCTCCCCTTGCGGCAGCGGCTCCGGATCGCCCTCGTGGTGGCGTCGGTGCTCGTCCTGGTGCTCACCGGCACCGCGTGGGGTCTCTACCGCGACATCACCTCCGGGATCACCACCACCGACGTCATTGCGAGTGGGAACGACGACGGTGCGGACAACATCCTGCTGGTCGGCGTGGACAGCCGCACCGACGCGCAGGGCAACCCGCTACCGCCCGAGTTGCAGCGCCTCCTGAACAGCGGCCCCGACTCCGGTGTCCTCAACTCCGACACGATCATCCTGCTCCACGTCCCGCAGGGCGGGGGCGCCGCGGTGGCCTTCTCCCTTCCCCGGGACAGCTACGTCGACATCCCCGGCTACCGCCAGGACAAGATCAATGCCGCCTATCCCGCCACCAAGGCAACGACCGCCGAGCAGCTCGTGGCCGACGGGGTGCGGGACCGGCAGCGGGTGGAGGCCGAGTCGGCGCAGGCGGGCCGCAGCACGCTGATCCGTACTGTCGAGAACCTCACGGGCCAGCACATCGACCACTACGCCGAGATCAACCTGCTCGGCTTCTACAACCTCACGACCGCGATCGGGGGCGTCGACGTCTGCTTGCGGGCCCCGGTCGACGAGCCGCTGTCGGGCGCCCGGTTCCCTGCCGGGCCGCAGACGATCTCCGGCGCCGACGCCCTCGCGTTCGTCCGGCAGCGGCACGGACTGCCCGAAGGCGACCTCTCGCGGATCCGCCGCCAGCAGGCGTTCCTCGCCGCGGTCGCGGACAAGATCCTCTCCGGCGGCACAATGACCGATCCGGGCAAACTCCGCGCGTTGATCGACGTCGCCCAGAAGTCGCTGGTCATCGACTCCGGCTGGGACATCCTCGCGTTCGCGCAGCAGGCGTCTGACATCGCGGCGGGCAACATGGAGTTCCTCACCATCCCCACCCGCGGCCTGGAGACCAACACACGTGGCGACGTCGTGCTGGTCGATCCGGGTGACGTGCGCACGTTCGTCAGCCAGCGGATCGAGGAGCAGCAACGGAACGCGGAGGCCGCCCGAGAGGCGCCGCCACCGCCGCCGCCACAGGTCGACGTGATCGCGTCGCGCTATGTCGTCGACGTACGCAACGGCTCCGCACTGCCCGGGATGGCCGCGACCGTGGCCCGCCGCATGCGTGACCTCGACTTCTCTGCGGGCACGGTGGACAACACCGACCCCACACCGACCTCGACGGTCCACTACACCGGCTCGGACGCGAAGGCCGCCCGTGCAGTGGCCACCCAACTGGGCGACCTCCCGGTCGAGAGCCACGACGAGGTGACCCCCGGTCACCTGCTCGTGGTGCTCGGCGGCGACTTCAACCCGGCGGTCCTGCCCGCTGACGCCCCGGCCCGCCCGACCGCCACCCCCGCGCCTTCGGCGCCGATCACGGCAGCGGGCGTTCCCTGCATCGACTGACCTACGGTGAGCCCGTGACGCTCACCGCAGCCCTGCTGGACCCGCTCCGCTCCGGCGCGGCGGCCGCCCGACCTCTGATCACCTACTACGACGACGCGACGGGTGAGCGCATCGAGCTGTCCGGTACCACCGCCGCCAACTGGGCGGCGAAGACCGCGAACCTGCTCCGCGACGAGTGCGATGTGGAACCCGGTACCGCGGTGGCCATGTTGCTGCCCGCGCACTGGCAGACGGCAGCGGTGCTGCTGGGCGCGTGGTGGTGCGGGGCCGAGGTCGTGGCCGAGCCCGCCGACGCGGACTGGGTGCTGTGCGACGCCGACCGCATCGACCTCGCACTCGCCGCGGCCCCGGCGGGCGGGGTCGTGGCGCTGTCGCTCGACGCGTTCGGAAAGGGGCTTCCCGGGCTGCCGTCGGGCGTGATCGACTTCGCAACCGAGGTGCGGCTGCACGGCGACGACTTCGTACCGTGGGCCCCCGTCCCCGACGACACCGCCGCACTGGCCGGGGCCACCGTGGCCGAGGTGCTCGCCGCCTCCCGCGGCCGGGCCGTCGCACTCGGGCTCACGTCGTCGGACCGCGTGCTCTCCACGCTGGAGTGGTCGAGCCCCGAGGGCCTGGGCGACGGCCTGCTCGCGGTGCTGGCCGCCGGGGCGTCACTGGTGCACGTCCGCCACCCCGACCCGGCCGCGCTGGATCGGAAGGCGACCTCGGAACGCACGACGGTGCGCCTGGGCTGATCCCGGCCGCCGTCGGGGGCCAGCTGCGCTGGAGGGGAGGATCGTTTTGACGGGGCTTGAAGACCTGCCACGCGTGCATCTGACGAGAAGGCCTCGCGGCGAACTCGTCGGGCGTCCTTACGAACGAGCCGTATCGGGTGCTGCGTCCCGGCGGCGTGGCACTTCTCGGCTTTCACCTCGGCAGCGGGAGCCGTCTCAAGACTGAGGGAGACGGGGGTCACCCAATGCATGTTCAGATACACCGGCGCTCATCCGACGACGTGGCCAACCTCCTCCGCGACGCCGGGTTCACTCTCGAGGCGCGCCTTGTCATCGATCCGGTCAACGACGCGACGGCGGGTCTTTGGGGTGCTGTGAGGCGCTGCGGCAGCCGGCGCCGGTCGTCGCCGCCGCCTGACGCGAGAAGCCGGACCCCACGTCCGTGCGATGCGGACCGCACGAGGGGCTGGGATGCTCGCCAGATCCTGCAATACCCGGCGAAGGAGCGAGCATGGGCACCACAACGAACGGCGGCACCCGGCCAACGGTCGTCTTCGTCCACGGCGCCTGGGCCGACGCAGGCGGCTTCGACGGCGAGATCCGCGCGCTGCACCGCCAGGGCTACCGCACGATCGGCGCGGCGAACCCCCTGCGACACCTCCGCAGCGACGCCGCGTACATCGCTGAGCTGCTGCGGACGATCGAGGGGCCTATCGTCCTCGTCGGCCACTCCTACGGCGGCGCTGTGATCACCAATGCTGCGACGGGCAACGACCAGGTCAAGGCGCTCGTGTACCTCAACGGGTGGGTTCCCGACGAAGGGGAAAGCGTCAAGCAGCTCTTCGAGATGAACGAGAACCCGGACCTGCCGCCCGCGCTGCGGCCGCACCCCATCACGAACCCTGACGGCTCAGAGGGCGTCGACTTCTACATCGATCAGGAGGCCTTCCTGACTGCTTTCGCTGGGGACGTCGACCGCGAGACTGCGCGCGTCATGGCGGCCACGCAGCGCCCCTTCGCCGGCGCGGCGTTCGAAGCGCCGTCCGGCCCGCCCGCGTGGAAATCGATTCCGTCGTGGTACCTCCTCGGCACGGAGGACAAGGCGATCCCGCCGGCGACGCAGCGGTTCATGGCCGAGCGCGCGAAGGCGACGATCGAGGAGGTGCCGGCCTCTCACGCGTCGATGGTGTCGCAGCCGGACGCCGCGACGAAGCTGATCCTCACGGCGGCCAACGCGACCGGCGCGATGCGGACCTAACGAATAACGCCCACAACCGGGACCACCTGGACGGCTCCCGTCAGGCGTGATGCGAGGCTGGAGCAGCGGGTCAGGACCATCGTCACGCTTAGGCTCGCCGGGCGGCCTGTCGAAGAACTGGCGAAGAGCGCTACGGGGCCAAGATCGGTGATCTAGCTCTTGAGCAGGGCGCGGGCCATCACGAGGCGCTGGATCTGGTTGGTGCCCTCGTAGATCTGGGTGATCTTCGCGTCCCGCATCATGCGTTCCACGGGAAAGTCCCTCGTGTACCCGGCACCACCCAGCAGCTGAACCGCGTCGGTCGTCACGCTCATCGCCGTGTCGGACGCCAGGCACTTCGCCGCGCTCGAGATGAAGCCGAGGTTCGGCTCGCCGCGTTCCGCACGGGACGTGGCGACGTAGACGAGTTGACGGGCGGCCTCCACCTTCATCGCCATGTCGGCGATCATGAACTGGAGGCCCTGGAACTCGGCGAGGTGGCGGCCGAACTGCTTGCGCTCCTTGACGTAGGAGATCGCGACGTCGAGCGCGCCCTGCGCGATGCCCACGGCCTGTGCGCCGATGGTCGGGCGGGTGTGGTCGAGCGTCTGCAGGGCGGTCTTGAAGCCGGTGCCCTCGGCCCCGATCATGCGGTCCGCCGGGATCGCGCAGTCGGTGAGGTAGATCTCGCGCGTCGGCGAGCCGTGGATGCCGAGCTTTCGCTCCTTCGGACCGACCTCGAAGCCCGGGTCGCCGGAGTGCACGACGAACGCGGAGATGCCGTTCGCCTTCTTCTCCGGGTCGGTCACCGCCATGACGGTGTACCAGGTGGACTCCCCCGCGTTGGTGATCCAGGCCTTGGTGCCGTTCAGCACCCACGAGTCACCCTCGCGGCGGGCCCGGGTCTTCATCGACGCGGCGTCGGAGCCCGCCTCCCGCTCCGAGAGCGCGTAGCTGATCATCGCTTCACCTGCGGCGATGGAGGGCAGCACCTGCTTCTTGAGGTCGTCGGACGCTGAGAGCAGGATCGGGGTCAGGCCCAGCCCGTTGACGCCCGGGATCAGTGACGACGACGCGCAGACGCGCGCGACCTCCTCGATCACGATGCAACCGGCGAGCTCGTCGGCCCCCTGGCCGCCGTACTCCTCGGGGATCGTCACGGCGTGGAACCCGGCCTTGACCAGCGCGGCCCGCGCCTCCACCGGGTAGCGGCCCACCTCGTCCACCTCGGCCGCGTACGGCGCGATCTCCTTCTCCGCGAGCGCGCGCACCGCGTCCCGCAGCGCCTCGTGCTCGTCGCTGAGCCGATAGGTGTCGAAGTCGGGATCCATGCGTGCAGCGTAACGGCACTGCGTGCCACTGGACAAGTTCTTTGCTACCCTGCGTGCCACTGAAGGAGGCCGGATGACCGTCGCCGCCCGCCGCGGCCGCTCGCCTGAGGGACGAGCGGAGGTCCGGCGCGACCTCGTGGCCGCCGCCGTCGAGCTGTTCCTGGTCCGTGGCTACGAGGACACGACGGTCGACGACATCGCCGCTGCGGCAGGCGTCGGGCGCCGCACCTTCTTCCGGTACTTCCGCAGCAAGGAAGACGCGATCTCGCCCGACCACGAGGCTGCGTTGGCCCGCATCGCCGAGGTCTTCGAGACCGCGCACCCCACGGAGCCCACCGCAACGCTCGTGCTGCGTGCCGGCGAGACCGTGTTCGACATCTATGCCGACGACCCGCGGCTATCGGTGGAGCGGTACCGGCTCACCCACGAGGTGCCGGTTCTGCGCGACCGCGAGTCGGCGAGCGTGGACCACTACCGCCGGCTGTTCACCCGCTACCTGCGCCGGCGCTTCGCGAGCGACCCGGACGGCGACCTGCGCGCCGCCGTCATCGGGGCGGCCGTGGTGGCGGCGCACAACCTGGCGCTGCGGGCGTGGCTCGGTGCCGGGGCTCCCGAGGACGGGATGGAGGCGTGCCGCGGGCGGTTCCGGCGGGTGGCGGGGATGCTCCCCGGCGAGCCCGCGGGCGGCGACGGCCTGCACGCGGTGACACAGCGCCTCGAGCAGGCGGTAGTCCGCCTGGAGCGCAACACGCCCCCCGCTCCCTGACCCTCCCGCCGCGCGACATGGACACCTGTCGCAAGAGCGGACATGCGTGATCCCCGGGCCGCACCGTGGGGTGCGCAAGCCGAGCTGGACGGGCTCGGGCCCGGGGATCACGGGTGACTGCCTGGAATTCGCCGGCACCACACCGGCTTCCACTTGGCCGTCGGAGAACGTGTCCTGTGGTGCTAGCGGACAGCCACCTCACGAGTCCTGTAGCTAATCAACGCTGGACCACCTCCTCTCACGTGTACCGCCACATTACGACGGGAGAGCAGCAGGGCGCCACGCGATTTTCGGTGATCCTCAGCGCTCCGCCGCGGCAGCGCGGAGCGCCGCGTCCTTGGCGAGCACGGACTCCGCCAGGTCGGCCTGAAACCGCTCCATCCGGTCCAGCAACGACGGGTCTCCGGCCGCCAGGATCCGGACGGCCAGCAGGCCCGCGTTGCGCGCGCCGCCCACCGCCACCGTGGCCACCGGAACCCCAGCGGGCATCTGCACGATCGACAGCAGCGAGTCCAGCCCGTCGAGCCGGGCGAGTGGCACCGGCACCCCGATCACCGGCAACGGCGTGGCCGCGGCGACCATCCCGGGCAGGTGCGCGGCACCACCGGCGCCGGCGATCACCACCCGCAGCCCGCGCCCGGCCGCGCCTGTCGCGTAGTCGAGCATGCGCTGCGGGGTGCGATGCGCCGAGTACACACCCACCTCGTAGGGCACGTCGAACTCAGCGAGAGCACCGGCAGCGGCCTCCATCACCGGCCAGTCCGAGTCGCTGCCCATGATCACGCCGACGAGCGGGACGGGCACGTCAGACATGCGCCACCTCCAACACCCCCGTGTGCGGAGACCAGCCGTCGGACCACACGCCCGCCGAGAGCCACTCCGCGGCGAGTGTGGCGCGCTTGCGCACGTCAGCCATGTCGGCGCCGAGCACCGTCACGTGCCCGACCTTGCGGGCGGGCCGTTCCGTCTTGCCGTACAGGTGCACCTTGACGTCGGGGAACCGGGCAAAGAGGTGGTGCAGCCGTTCGTCCATGGCCATCGCGGGCGGATGCGCGGCCCCCAGCACGTTGGCCATCACCACGGCGGGCGCGGTGGGCGTTGTCGCGCCGAGCGGGTAGTCGAGCACCGCCCGCAGGTGCTGCTCGAACTGCGACGTGCGCGAGCCCTCGATCGTCCAGTGCCCGGAGTTGTGCGGGCGCATGGCGAGCTCGTTGACGACCAGGACCCCGTCGGTACGCTCGAACAGCTCCACGGCCAGGAGGCCCGTGACGCCCAGCTCGGCCGCGATGCGCAGGGCGAGCTCCTGCGCCGAGAGGGCCACGGCCTCGTCGAGGCCGGGTGCGGGCGCCAGCACCTGCACGCACTGGCCGTCCTCCTGCACCGTCTCCACCACCGGCCACACCGCCGCCTGCCCGTGCGGCGACCGCGCGACGAGCGCGGCCAGCTCCCGCCGCATCGGCACGGCCTCCTCGACCATCAGCGGCATGCCGGCCCCCAGCAGCTCGGCGACCAGCGCTGGATCCGGAGAGTCGAGCATCCAGACGCCGCGCCCGTCGTACCCGCCGCGGACGGCCTTGAGCACCACGGGCCACCCGTGCTCGGCGCCGAAGCGCTCGACGTCGTCGACGTCGCGCACCTCCGCGAACTGCGGCGCGGCGGTGCCGAGCCCGGCAAGCCTGCGCCGCATCACCAGCTTGTCCTGCGCGTGCAGCAGCGCGTCCGGATGCGGGTGGACGGTCACTCCCGCGCCGACGAGCGCGCGCAGGTTCTCCTGCGGCACCTGCTCGTGGTCGAAGGTGACCACGGCGCACCCGCGCGCGAACTGGCGGAGCGCCGACAGGTCGGCGGCCGCCCCGGGACTCACGTCGGCGCAGACCAGCGCGGCCGGGTCGGAGGGGTGCTCCGCGAGCACGCGAAGCGACTGGCCGAGGGCGATGGCGGCCTGGTGGGTCATGCGGGCCAGCTGCCCGGCACCGATCATGCCGACGACGGGAAGGGGGCTGGAAGAGGACGCGTCCACGATGCGGGCAGCCTACCTGCGGGGGCGTCCCGGTCGGCGTCTGGCACGATCGACCAGGTGCCCTTGGTCGAATCGGTGCTGGCAGCCATTCCCCAGCCTTACCGGGACGTTGCCGTCAAACACCGCGAGCTCGTCAAGTTCGCCGTGGTCGGCGGCACCACCTGGGTGATCGACACCGTGATATTCCTGTTCCTCAAGGGCACGGTGCTCAGCGACAAGCCGCTCACGGCGAAGGTCATCTCCGTGCTGGTGGCGACGATCGTGTCCTATGTGCTCAACCGCGAGTGGTCATTCCGCACCCGCGGCGGCCGGGACCGCCATCATGAGGCCGCACTGTTCTTCGTCATCAGCGGTGTCGGCGTGGCGGTCTACACGGCCCCGCTGGCGATATCGCGCTACATCCTCGACCTCAAGGTGCCCGGCGTGAGCCTTCTCACGCAGGAGATTGCCGACTTCGTGAGCGGTCAGATCATCGGGGTGCTGGTCGGCATGGCTTTCCGCTGGTGGGCGTTCCGCCGGTTCGTCTTCCCCGACGAGAACGCGCGCACGCAGGTTCCGACGGGCTGAGCGGCGCGGCTCACCGCGGCGAGGTCACCGGGCGGGGGAGCCCCACGACGTCGTCTGCCCGCGCGATCGGCAGGAAGATCGTGAACATCGGCGGCCGGGCCCGGGACAGCTCCAGCCGTCCGCCGTCGGCCTCGACGAGCGCGCGAGCCAGCGCCAGCCCCAGACCGGTCGAGGACCCCACGGACACCCCACGGTCGAACACGTGCGGCACCAGCTCCTCCGGCACGCCCGATCCCGCGTCGCTGACCTCGATAAGCAGGCTGTTCTCCGTGGCCCGCGCGCTGAGCGTGACCGTGCCGGCGCCGTGCTGGATCGCGTTCTCGACCAGCGCCCCGACCGCCTCCCGGATCCGGGTCGGTGTGACCCTGGCCAGCAGCCCGGCCGGCACGCGCACCTTCAGCGACCGCCCAGCGGCACGTAGCGCGGGGCGCCATTCGTCGGCCACGGTGCTCAGTCCCTCGCGAAGGTCCTGAAGCTGCGCCCCTGCCGCCCGAGCGGCCCGCGCAGCCTCGAGCAGTTCATCGAGAACTCCGGAGAGCCGCTCGGCCTGTTCCAGCGCGGCGAGGGCCTCCCGGCGGGTGCTCGGGTCGGGGTGCGCGGCCAGCTCGTCGAGCCGCAGTTGCAGTGCCGTCAACCGGCTCCGCAGCTGGTGCGACACGTCACCGACCAGCGCGCGTTCGCGCTGGACCAGCTCCGCCAGCGCCGCAGCCGAGGTGTCGAGGACGTCGGAGACGCGGTCCAACTCCGGGATGCCGTGCCGCTCCGGCGCGGAGCGAAAGTCGCCTGCGCCGAGGCGGGCGGCCCGGTCGGCGACGCCGCGAAGCGGCTCGGCCAGGCGACGGGCCGTCACGGTGGCGACCACCGCCCCGGTGGCCACCGAGAGCACCACCAGCAGCGCGACGACGAGCGTGACCTGCACCTGCTCGGCGCGCAGGACCAGGTGGGGCTCCTCGAGCGTGATCGACCCGCCGGGTCCGAAGGGGATCGTCTCCGACACCGGGTTCGCGCCCACGTCAGGCCCGATCACGTCCGGCGCCTGGCCGGGCAGCTTCAGAACAAGCCGGCCGCCTGCCGGTATGGCGAGCTCGAGCGCTCTCATGTCGATCTGGGCGGGGTCGACCCCGTTCGGGCCGGCCATGGCGTCCAGCCGCCCGGCCACCCGCTCCAGGCTCGAGGTGAGCTCACCGCGGGTGAAATCCTCGACGAGCCGCCAGGTGGTGATGGTGAGCGGCCCGCCGAGCACGAGGGCGGTGATGGCAACAACGAGCAGAGTCGACTGCAGGATCCGGCGGCGCAAGCGACAGACCGATCAGTCGTGGTTGAAGCGGAAACCGACGCCGCGCACGGTCGCGATCCGCCGCTCACCGCCGATCTTGCGGCGCAGCCAGGACATGTGCATGTCCAGCGTCTTGGACGTCTTCATGTCCGGGTCGTTCCAGACTTCCCGCAGGATCTCATCGCGGGTCACGACCTGGCCGGCACGCAGCAGCAGCACGCGCAGCAGCTCGAACTCCTTGTTCGCGAGGCCGACCTCGGCGCCGTCGACCAACACCCGCCGGCCCGACAGCTCCATGCGGACCCCGCCGACCTCCACCGATTCGGGGGTGAGCCGACGCAGCAGCGCCCGCACCCTGGCGAGCAGCTCGGCAAGCCGGAAAGGCTTGCCCACGTAGTCGTCGGCGCCCGCATCAAGGCCGACGACGAAGTCGACCTCGTCGGTGCGCGCGGTGAGCATCAGAACGGGCAGGTCGGGGGCGTCCAGCCGCACGCGGCGGCACACCTCCAGGCCGTCCATCCCGGGCAGGCCAAGATCGAGGACGAGCAGGTCGACGTGCCCGCGCCGGACTCGTTCCAGTGCGGCGTCGCCGTCGACGGCGACGTCCACCTCGTAACCCTCGCGCTGCAGTGCGCGCGACAAAGGCTCCGCGATAGCGGCGTCGTCCTCGGCTAACAGGACGGTGGTCACACCCGCAGTCTAGGCGTCTCTTGAACGGCCGACCCAGAATCGAGGTGTGACCGACGACCCCCGCACGTCCGAGCCACACATGGTCGCCGAGGTCCGTATCCTGTGCGACCGGCACAACGGTCACGCCGATCTGCGGTGGGAGCGGATCGAGGGCGTCGCGGGCGGGTGAGGCAGGCTCGTCACGTGGACAGCGATCTCGAGCTCGCCCTGCGTCTCGCCGACACCGCGGACGCGATCACCCTCGACCGGTTCCGCGCGGCCGACCTGAGGGTGACCCGCAAGCCCGACCGCACCCCGGTCACGGACGCGGACACAGCGGCCGAGGACGCGATCCGCCGAACCCTCTCCACCGAGCGCCCCGACGACGCGGTCCTCGGCGAGGAGCGCGGGGGGGACGTGCCGGAGTCAGGCCGCGGCTGGGTGCTGGATCCGATCGACGGCACGAAGAACTTCTCGCGCGGCATGCCGGTCTGGGCCAGCCTGATCGCCCTGATCGTGGACGGCGAGCCCGTGGTCGGGGTCGCGAGTGCTCCCGCGCTGGGCAGGCGGTGGTGGGCCGCCCGCGGCGCCGGTGCCTGGACCAGCGACACCCCAGGCGGGGAACCGCGACGGATCGACGTCTCCGGCGTCACCGACCTGGCCGACGCCTACGTGTCCACCACGGACATCCAGACCTTCGCGGGGCTCGGGCGCCGCGAGCACTATCTGCGGCTCGTCGACGCGTGCTGGGAGAGCCGTGCCTTCGGTGACTTCTGGCAGCACTGCCTGGTGGCCGAGGGCGTGCTCGACATCGCCGTCGACGTGCTCGCGAGCACGTGGGACCTGGCCGCGCTGATGCCGATCCTCACCGAGGCGGGTGGCGCCATGACCGACCTCGGCGGCGTGGCGACGTTCGCCGGTGGCGATGGGCTCTCCTCGAACGGCGGGGTGCACGACGCCGCGCTGGCCATCATCGGACGGTAGGACACATCCCGTGATCGAGCTCACGTATGAGGACTTCACCCCGGGCCGGTGCTTCGACATGGGCACGACGGTCGTGGACGGGGACGAGATGGTGGCGTTCGCCCGTCGGTTCGACCCGCAGCCGTTCCACGTCGACGACGACGCGGGCGCGGCCTCGATCTTCGGTGGCCTGGCGGCGTCCGGCTGGTTCACCGCCGGGCTGTGGATGCGCGCCTACGTCGACAGCGTGCTGGCCCGCTCCGCGTCCGTGGGCTCTCCCGGCGGCGAGGAGATCCGGTGGCCTGCGCCCGTCTTCGCCGGGGACGAGCTGCGCGCGTCCATGGAAGTGCTCGAGGCGAGGCGCTCCCGCAGCCGTCCCGGCCTTGGGCTGGTGCGGCTGCGGGCATTCCTGCACCGGGGCGACGAGCTCGTCTACCGCAGCACGTTCACGGGGATGTTCGCGACGCGCGACGCGGTATAGGAGCGCGCTGAACAACTCATCCCCGGTCGGCGAGCTCCTTCTGGTACTTCTCGGTCATGTGGGCGACGGCGGCGTTCTGCTGCTCGGCGTGCCCGGAGCGGGTCTCGGTAGCACGCGCCTTGGCGTCGAGCGTGGCCTGCGCCTGGCCCTGGAACTGCGGCATGACGTGCTGGGCGATGAGCTCGTAGGACCGCCGCGTCGCCTCCGGGTTGGCCCACTCGTGCGCCAGCAGCAGCATCGCGCCGAAACCACCCGACTGGGCGACGAGCTTCTGCACCTGTGCGGTGGCGTCGTCCGGCGTGCCGATCGCCCCGATGCCCGCCTCGTTGACGTAGTCGATCATCTCCCGGATGTCGCCGCCCTCCACCGCCATCTGCGGGAAGGCCGCCACCTTCTGGAAGTAGCGGAACCACTGCTCGATGCCGTACTCGACATCCTTGTACGCCTGCTCGCGGGTCTCGGCGATGTGCATGAGGCCGACAAGGCGCCACTTCAGTCGATCGACGACCGTGCCGTGCGTCGCCGCACGTTCCTCCATGACGGTCCAGTGGTGTGCCAGCGCATCGAAGCCCTCCCGGGTCAGGGTGGCGCCGATGGAGAGCAGGCCGATGCCGTGCCGACCGGCGAGGCGAGGCCCGGTCGGCGACGCGACCGCCGCGACCGCGACGTCGAACAGCGGGTCGGAGTACGGGCGCAGGTGCAGCCGGGCGTCGATCAGCGCGTGCGTGCGCGTCTGCGCGTTCACCGGTTCGTCGCCGCGCAGCAGCCGCATGACGATGTCGAGGTTCTCCTCGAGCAGTTCGCGGGTGTCGGTCGGGTTCAGGCCGATCATCGCGGAGTCGGTGGGCAGCGAGCCCGGTCCGACCCCGAGCATGACGCGGCCGCGCGTGAGGTGGTCGAGCAGCACCATCCGCTCGGCCACCCACAACGGGTTGTGATAGCTCAGCGACGTCACGCCGGTGCCGAGCCTGATGTTCCTGGTGCGCTCGGCGGCGGCGGCGATGAAGATCTCCGGCGAGGCGATGATCTCCGAGCCGGCCGAGTGGTGCTCGCCGATCCACGCCTCGTCGTAGCCGAGGTGGTCGAGATGCTCGATCAGCTTCAGATCACGCTGTAGCGCGCTGGTCGGGTTCTCGCCCGCGGGGTGGAACGGGGCGAGGAAAATACCGAAACGCAGTCGTGTCACAATTAACTCCACTCGTCGATGAGGTTCTCTCGACCGTAGGCAATGGGGGCGCTCACCGGCACCCCCCTGTTCGGTCAGGTCCGGCCCAATGCCCGCACCACGTTCGACGGGGACGGCCTGCCGAGCTGGCCTGCCATCCAGGTGCTCGTGGCGACGAGCGCGTCGAGGTCCACGCCGTGCCGGATGCCCAGTCCGTCGAGCATCCAGACGAGGTCTTCGGTGGCCAGGTTGCCGGTGGCGGACTCCGCGTACGGGCAGCCGCCGAGTCCGCCCGCGCTCGCGTCGACGGTGGTGACTCCGCGGCGCAGCGCGGCGAGCGTGTTGGCCAGCGCCTGTCCGTAGGTGTCGTGGAAATGCACGGCGATCTGCTGCACCGGCACCCCACCTGCGAGGCACGCGTCGAGCACGGCATCGACGTGGCCGGGTGTGCCGGTGCCGATCGTGTCGCCCAGCGAGAGCTGGTGACAGCCCATCTCGACGAGCCTGCGCCCTACCGCAGCGACCTGTTCCGGCGCGACCGGGCCCTCCCACGGATCGCCGAAGCACATCGACACGTATCCGCGCACCCGCAGCCCCTGCGCCAGCGCCCGGTCGACGACCGGGGCGAACATCGCGAACTGCTCGTCGAGGGTGCGGTTGAGATTCCGCTTCGCGAAGGTCTCCGTGGCGCTGGCGAAGATCGCCACGTGCTGCACGCCGGCCGCCAGCGCGCGGTCCAGCCCGCGCTCGTTCGGCACGAGCACGGGGTAGTCGACGCCGTCGACACGCACCAGCCGCTGCAGCAGGTCGGCGGCGTCGGCGAGTTGGGGCACCCACCTCGGGTGCACGAAGCTGGTGGCCTCGAGCACCCGGAGGCCCGCGGCCGCGAGGCGGTCCAGGAACTCGGCCTTCACCTCGACGGGCACCACCGCCGACTCGTTCTGCAGCCCGTCCCGCGGGCCGACCTCGTAGATCGCGACGTGCTCGGGGAGCGCGGGATCGGGCACCACCATCGGGAGGGCCGGGGCCCTTCGTCCACGCGCGCGCACCCGTTCCTCGCCACCGTCCGCCGGCATCACCCCAGCTTGCGGGCGCCGCGGTCGCCGGTCAACGCCACCGCTCGTAAACAGACCGGAATCCGGTCGCACGACCGCCGATAATCGATCGGGCGACGGCAGAATTTCGGTATGTCGCTGGAGGCCGAGCCGACGATTCATCCTTTTCGGCCATCAGTTCCGGAAAGTCCGCATGGGAGGATCATCCGTGAATGAGGGACTAAGGCTGGGCGTCGGCCAGCTCGTCGTACAGCATCATGTGCACCTTCTGCACGCCCGGGACGTCGTCGAACTCCAGCGGCTCATCCGACGCCGACTCGATCACGAGCGTGCCGCAGCCCAGGATCCGCTCGAACACCGTGTGCCGGAACTGCACGCTGTTGATCCGGCGCATCGGGATGTCGATGCCGTGGCGCGAGAGCAACCCTTCACGCACCAGCACCCTGCGGTTGGTCACGACGAAATGCGTGGTGCGCCAGCGGACGACGGGCACAACGGTGAGCCGGGCGACGAGCCCGAGCCCGACCACGGCCAGCGCGAGCCAGGCCCACGGCGCCCAGGTCGTGGTGCGGACCAGCGCGGCGACGAAGGTGCCGACCCCGACCACGAGCAGCAGCGCCAGCACCGGGACGACGAGCATCTTCCAGTGCGGGTGCTTGTGCATGACGACCTGCTCGCCCTCGACGAGGAGCTCGTCCGGGTAGGTCACACGTCCACGGTACTGCTCAGTCGGCTGGTCGCAGGTGCACCACATCGCCGGCCGCGACGGCGCGCCGGTGGCCCGCCGCGTCGAGGAGCAGCAGCCGGCCGTCCCGGTCGACGTCCTCGGCGATACCGGTGAGCACCGTGCCGCCGGGGAGCTCTACCCGCACCTCTGACCCCAGGCTGGCGCACCCGGCGCGGTAGTCCGCTCGCAGCCGTGTGGCGTCCGCGTCACCGCGGCCCTCGCGCCACGAGGCCTCGCGCTCGCGGAGGTGGGTGAGCAGCGCGACGAGCACCGTCGAGCGGTCGGAAGGCCCGCCCTCCGCGGCCAGCGACGTAGCGCCGGGCTGGTCGGGGGGCGACGCGGCGACGTTCAGCCCGATGCCGACGACGACGGCGGGGCGACCGGGGTCGGCAACCTCCGCGAGAATCCCGGCCACCTTGCGGGACCCCGCGCCGAGCAGCAGGTCGTTGGGCCACTTCAGACCCGCCGGGGCAGCCGTGAGCTCGCGGACGGCGTCGAGCGTGGCAAGCCCGGCGAGAAGGGGCAGCCAGCCGAAGCGCGATGGCGGCACGCCCTGCGGCCGGAACAGGACGCTGACGGTGATCCCGGAACCGGGCGGGGCTACCCAGCTGCGGGCGAGCCGGCCGCGACCGGCCTCCTGGTGCTCGGCAACGAGCACCGTGCGGTCGGGCGCGCCGGCCGCCGCGGCGGCCATCAGGTCGGCATTGGTGGATCCGGTGCGTTCGACGACGTCGACCTGAGCCCAGGGCCCGACGAGCGACGTGCGCAGCACATCCGCGTCCAGCGGCTGAGCGATCCGGTTCATAGAGGCGGACGCTACCGGCGGTCCGCGCCCGCCGCGGGGTGCGGCGCGATGCCCGCGACGGGTGGACATCACGGGGCGGCGGACGTGCCGGTGGACGTCAGCGGGCGTGCCGGGCTTGTGGGGCTCACCGCGGCAGCTGCCGGTTACCACCGCATTAAGCTGCGTAGCCATGAGCGAGCGCGCGAGCGGAGCGTGGGCACAGCCTGTGCCCGAGTTGCTGACCGAGCGCAGTGAGGGACGACGATGAGCGCAGCCACCGAGCCGATCGCGGACGCGTCCGGCGCCGCAGCCGGCGAGCCGGACATCCACACGACGGCCGGCAAGCTGGCCGACCTCTACCAGCGCATCGACGGCGCGGTGCACGCCGGGAGCGAGGCCGCGGTGGAGCGCCAGCACGCGAAGGGCCGCCAGACCGCACGCGAGCGGATCGACCAGCTGCTCGACCCCGGCTCGTTCGTCGAGCTCGACGCCCTCACCCGGCACCGCTCCTCCAACTTCGGGATGCAGGAGAAGCGCCCGTTCGGGGACGGTGTGGTGACCGGTACCGGCACGATCGACGGCCGCCCGGTCGCGGTGTTCAGCCAGGACGCCACGGTCTTCGGCGGGGCCCTCGGCGAGGTACACGGCGAGAAGATCGTCAAGGTGATGGACCTCGCCACCAAGATCGGCTGCCCCGTCATCGGCATCAACGACGGCGGTGGCGCCCGCATCCAGGAGGGCGTGGTCGCGCTCGGTCTCTACGCCGAGATCTTCGTGCGCAATGTGCGCAGCTCGGGCGTCGTCCCGCAGATCTCGTTGATCATGGGTCCGGCCGCGGGTGGCGCCGTGTACTCCCCCGCGCTCACCGACTTCACGGTGATGGTCGACGGCACCAGCCACATGTTCATCACGGGCCCCGACATCATCAAGACGGTCACGGGCGAGGAGGTCGACTTCGAGGACCTCGGCGGCGGGAGGGCGCACAACACCAAGTCCGGTGTCGCGCACTACCTCGCCGACGACGAGGCCGACGCGTTCGCCTACGTCAAGGAACTGCTGGGCTTCCTGCCATCGAACAACCTGTCCGAGCCGCCCGCCATCCCTGCGCCGGAAGCCACGGCGGGTGCGATCGCCGACGGGCTCACCGAGACCGACCTCGAGCTCGACTCGCTCGTCCCGGACTCGCCGAACACCCCGTACGACATCCGTGAGGTGATCAACCGGGTCGTCGACGACGGCGAGTTCCTCGAGGTGCACGAGCTGTTCGCCCCGAACATCGTGGTCGGCTACGGCCGGGTCGATGGAAGGTCGGTCGGGGTGGTCGCGAACCAGCCCACCCAGTTCGCCGGCTGCCTCGACATCGACGCCTCCGAGAAGGCCGCCAGGTTCGTCCGCACCTGCGACGCGTTCAACGTTCCGGTGCTCACGTTCGTCGACGTGCCCGGGTTCCTCCCCGGCACGGAGCAGGAGTGGAACGGAATCATCCGCCGCGGCGCGAAGCTGATCTACGCCTACGCCGAGGCCACGGTCCCGAAGGTCACGGTGATCACCCGGAAGGCGTACGGCGGCGCGTATGACGTGATGGGCTCCAAGCATCTGGGCGCCGATGTCAACGTGGCCTGGCCGACCGCGCAGATCGCGGTGACCGGTTCGGCAGGCGCGGTCAGCATCCTGTACCGCAAGGAGCTCACGGGGTTGGAGGGCGACGAGCTCGCTGCCCGCCGTGCGGAGCTGCAACAGGAGTACGAGGACACGCTCGCCAATCCCTACATCGCGGCCGACCGCGGCTACATCGACGGCGTCATCCCCCCGTCGCACACCCGCGGCTACGTCGGGCGCGCGCTCCGCATGCTGGCCACCAAGCGGGAGGCCGTGCCCGCACGCAAGCACGGGAACATTCCGCTGTGACGCGGCTCGGCCGCGCGGGCGAGGAGCCGACGCCCGAGGAGCGCAGGGCGCTCTTCCGGGTGGTGCGGGGCGAACCCACAGACGAGGAGGTCGCCGCGCTGACCGTGGTGCTCGCCGCGGCAGCCGCATCGGCAGGTGAGCAGGCCGTTCCCAACGTCCGCGAACGCTGGTCCGACCCCACAGCGCGGTTCCGTGTCCCCCTCCATCCAGGCCCCGGGGCGTGGACGAGGTCGACCTGGCCACGCTGACGCCGCGCGCCCGCCCAGGGGTGGAGCGCTCGCCTCAAGGTCTGCTCAAGTTCCTGGCCTCCCGGACGTGACCCACCCCACACTTCAGGTGATCGGCCGGGGGTGACCGTGTCCACGGGGACGGCGGGGTCGCGGCCGGGAGGGAGGGACCGTCATGGACGAAATGATCATCCGGATCGGCCTCGTCGCACTCGTGGGGCTGGCGGTGCTGATCGCCCTGGCCAGCATTCCCAGCCGCGGCAAGCGGGAGCGCAACGCCTTGCGCGCGACCCGCAGCCACCCCCGCGTCGTCCGTCACGGCAGTCGTTCCCGCGACGGCGGGTACCACGACGCGTACTCCGTCGGCCACGACTCAGGTGGCGGCTGGGGCGGCGCCTCCGACGGCGGCGGCAGCGGTGGCGACGGGGGCGGTGGTGGCGGTGGCGCTGGCTGCTGACCTCCGCGGGCGCCGCGCCGGGTCCCGGGTACCGAGTTGCGGTCACGGCGCGCACCGGCACGACCTCGTGGCGGGATGAACCCGCCGCGGGACCGGCCGTAGGGTCGGATGCCGTGCGCGTCGTACTGGCCTCTGCCTCCCCCGCTCGCCTGTCCGTGCTGCGCGCGGCCGGCCTCGATCCGTTGGTCGAGGTCGCGGACGTCGACGAGGAGGCGCTGCTCGAAGCGCTGCCGGGCGCGCCGCCCGCCGAGAAGGTCACCCACCTCGCCGGCGCCAAGGCTGCGACCGTGGCGCGGCGCGTCGGGGCCGCTCATCCCGACGCGGTGGTGATCGGCTGCGACTCGATGCTCCTCATCGACGGGGAGCTCGTCGGCAAGCCGAGCGGCGTCGAGCAGGCGCGCAAGCGGTGGCGGGCAATGGCCGGTGGCACCGGCGAGCTGTTCACCGGCCACGCCGTGCTCCGCCTCGCCGACGGCGAGATCGAGCGGGTGGCCGAGGGCCACGCCACGACGACCGTACGTTTTGCCGACCTCAGCGACGCGGAGCTGGAGGCGTACCTCGCCACCGGAGAGCCCCTTGCCGTCGCGGGTGCGTTCACCCTCGACGGGCGCGGCGGCTGGTTCGTCGACGGCATCGACGGCGACCCGTCGAACGTCATCGGGATCAGCCTCCCGCTCACGCGGCGGCTGCTCACAGGGGTCGGCGTCGGTGTGACGGAGCTCTGGACGCCCACACGATGACATGACCCGTTGGCTGCGAACGGTGAACGTCGAGGACTAGCCTTGGCGCATGGCGCTGCCCAACGACACCGACCCGAAGCTGGCCGAGTACGCCCACCCGGAGCGGCTGGTCACCACCGAGTGGCTCGCGCAGAACCTGGGTGCCGACGGCTTGGTCGTCGTCGAGTCCGACGAGGACGTGCTGCTCTACGACACCGGCCACATCCCGGGCGCTGTGAAGGTCGACTGGCACACCGAGCTGAACGACCCGGTCACCCGCGACTACGTGGACGGGCAGGGGTTCGCCGAGCTGTGCGGCGAGCGCGGCATCTCCCGCGACACCACCGTGGTCTTCTACGGTGACCGCAACAACTGGTGGGCCACCTACGCGCTCTGGGTGTTCTCCCTGTTCGGCCACCCGGACGTGCGCATCCTCGACGGCGGCCGGGCCAAGTGGGTGGCCGAGGGCCGCGAGATGACCACGGACCAGACGAAGCCGTCCCCGGTCGAGTACCCGGTGGTCGAGCGCGACGACGCCACGATCCGCGCCTTCAAGGACGACGTGCTCGCCCACCTCGGCCGGGTGGGTCGGGGAGGGGCGCTGGTGGACGTCCGGTCGCCGGGCGAGTACTCGGGCGAGCTCCTGCACATGCCCGACTACCCGCAGGAGGGCGCTGTACGCGGCGGCCACATCCCGGGGGCGGCGAGCGTCCCGTGGGCCCGCGCGGCCGCTGAGGACGCCACGTTCAAGCCGCGTTCCGACCTCGAGGCCATCTACCAGCAGGAGCAGGGCCTCTCGGCCGACGACGACGTGGTCGCCTACTGCCGTATCGGCGAGCGCTCGAGCCACACCTGGTTCGTGCTCACGCACCTCCTGGGCTTCGGCAGGGTCCGCAACTACGACGGCAGCTGGACGGAGTGGGGCAACTCCGTGCGGGTGCCGATCGCGCAGGGATCGGAGCGCGGTTCGGCATGATCGGATGCACACGCGCAGCATCGGCGCACCGGTCGGGCGCTGCGACGTCATGTCATGGGCCTACCGGGCGCGGCGAGGGCGGCGCGCGATGACCCTCCCCCCGCAGCTCGCGGAGCTGGTCGAGGAGTTCTCGGACGTCGGGCCGAAGGACCGGCTGCAGCTGCTCCTCGAGCTCTCGCAGGAGCTGCCCGAGCTCCCGGAGCGCTACGCCGACGCGGCCGACACGATGGAGCAGGTGCACGAGTGCCAGTCGCCGTTGTTCCTGGCGGTCGAGGTCGAGCCCGAGGGCGACCGAGCGGTGCACCTGTTCTTCTCGGCCCCACGCGAGGCGCCCACCACCAGAGGGTTCGCCTCGATCATGCACACCGGCCTGGACGGGGAGCCTGCGGCCGAGGTGCTGGCCGTACCCGACGATTTCTACACGGCGCTCGGGCTCGCCCAGGCCGTGAGTCCGCTGCGGCTGCGAGGGATGGTGGCGATGCTCGCGCGGATCAAGAACCAGGTGCGTTCGGCCACCGCGGCCTGAGCGGTCAGCACGCACCGATCGATCAGCTCAGGCGGCAACCTCAAGTCCTGGTGAAGAACGTTCCCTGCGCTGTGTGAGGGCAGCAACACTGTGAGGCGTCTCATAAGGACGGCTCAGGAGGTGTGCGATGACCCTCGCAGCGACAGGTGACACCTGGGGAGTCAGCGGTCCGTCATTCCTGGTGGCCTACCTCCTGATCGCCGTGGCGATCTGGGTGGCCGGGTTCCGCGCGCGTCGGGCACTGGCGGATCCGCGGGCCACGAGCCCGGCCGGTGACATGACGGCGCGCCCCCACGACGTGGCGTACCTGAACGGCGGGGCCGAGCTCGCCGTGTACTCGGCACTGAGCTCGATGCACCTGCGCGGCACCATCACGTCGTCGCGCGGCGCCGTCCAGGCCGCCGGCAGGCTCGACCCCGGCACCGACGAGCTGGAGCGCGCGATCCACTTCACCGCCCGGGTCGCCATGCAGCGCAAGCGGCTGCAGTTCCACCGGCCGGTGCTGGTCGCGCTGGCCGTGATCGAGAAGCGGCTCGTGGCCGCGGGCCTGCTGCTGTCGGAGGAGCAACGGCTCCGGATCCGGCGGGTGGGGTCGTGGATGCTCGTGGTGGCCGGCCTCGGTCTGGTGCGGCTGCTGGCCGGAGTGGCCGAGGCCAAGCCCGTCGGGTATCTGGTCGTGGCGCTGGTGGCGGTGACCGCGGTCGCCGCCGTGCAGCTCGCGAGGGCGCCCCGGCGCACCCGGCTCGGCGACCGCACGCTCGCTACCCTGCGCTCCGAGCACCACGGGCTGTCCCCGGAGGTGAAGCCGGACTGGTCGGTCTACGGGCCTGAGGGGGCCGCCCTGGGCATCGGGATCTTCGGGATGGGCGCGCTGTGGGCGTCCGACCCCGCGTTCGCCGACGAGCTGGCTGCCCAGCGGGTGGCTGCAGGTGGGTCGTCGGGCGACGGGGGCAGCGGGTCCAGCAGCTACGGCGGCGACGGCGGCGGTGGCGGTGGCGGTGGCGGGTGTGGCGGAGGCGGTGGCGGTGGCTGCGGTGGCTGAGCGGCACGCGCTGCTCCCCGCCGGGGTCGGCGTCGGCTGGCGACCGGAGATCGCCGGCTGGGTGGCCGGGCTTCCCGGGCCGGCGTTCTGCGAGGTGATCGCCGAGACGCTCGCTCCCGCGGCTCCACCTCGAGGGGTGGTGGAGCTGCGGGAGCGGGGCATCCCGGTGGTGCCGCACGGAGTCCGGCTCTCCCTCGGCGGAGCCGAACCCGTCGAAGGGTCCCGGGTCAGGCACCTCGCGGCCTGTGCCGCTGCGCTGCAGGCCCCGCTCGTGAGCGAGCACGTCGCGTTCGTCCGCGCGGCGGGTCACGACGCCGGGCACCTCCTGCCGGTGCCCCGCACACGGGAGGCCTTGGACGTCCTCGCCACCAACATCCGGCGTACGCAGGCCGAGCTCGATGTGCCGCTCGCGCTCGAACCGATCGCGGCCCTGTTCGACTGGCCCGACGACGAGTACAGCGAGCCCGACTTCCTCACCGAGCTGCTGGAGCGCACGGGGGCCCTCCTCCTGCTCGACGTCGCCAACGTGTACGCCAACGCCGTCAACCGCGGCCAGGACCCGGAGGCCGTGCTCGACCGGCTGCCGATCGACCGGGTCGCGTACGTGCACGTGGCCGGCGGCGGGGAGCATGCCGACGACCCGGGCATCTACCACGACACCCACATCCACCCGGTGCCCCGCGCCGTACTACAGCTCGTGGAACGGCTCGTCGAGCGGACGGCGGGACCTCCACCGGTCATGCTCGAGCGCGACGGCCGCTACCCGCCGGCGGCTGAGCTGCGCGCCGAGCTCGAGGCGATCGCCGCGGCGGTGGGACGGCCGGCACCGGGCGACACGGCGGTGGCGGGATGAGCCCGCCTCTGGCCCGGCCGCCGGCACCACCCCACCGCGGCCATCACCACCGGCAGCCGGCCGCTGCCTCCGGGGCCGCGGTTCGGGCTGTGAGCGATTCGGTGGCGTCGGGCATCGGGGGCGGGACGTCCGGGCTCGCGGCGCGGCAGGCGGACCTGGTCGCCGCGCTGGTGGCCGACGGTCCCGTCCCCCCAGGCTTCGATCCGGCCCTCCTCGACGCCACCCGCCGCGCCCTGCTGCGCAAGCGCGCGGGCGAGGCCGCGAAGGTGTGGCCGCTACTGGCGGCGTCGCTGGGAGCCGAGTGGCCGCGCGCCTTCGCCGCCCGCCGGGCGGGCCACGAGCCGGTCGGCGCGCTGCGGGATGGCTGGGACATCGCCCGCGCCCTGCAGCGGTGCGGCGAGCTCGGCACGGGCGCCGCCGCCGAGCTGGCCGAACGCGAAACCGCCTTCCGGTACGACGGGCACAGCGATCCCCGGCCCCGCAGCCGTTCCCGCGTCCGCCGGATGATCGCGATGTTGACCGGCAGGCCCTGACCGCCTCCCGCGGCAGACATATGGTGAAGCGGGGCATCGGTGGCTCGCACCCTAAACTCCCCGGTAACAACTGATCCGGGGCCCCGGTCCCCCGGACGTATGAGGAGGCCGACCGTGCCGCGCTTGAGCAAGGTTCTCGTCGCGAACCGCGGGGAGATCGCCGTACGGGTCGTCAGGGCGTGCCGGGACGCCGGCCTGACCAGCGTCGCGGTGTATGCCGATCCGGACCGCGACGCCCCCTTCGTTCGCCTCGCCGACGAGGCGTTCGCGCTCGGCGGCACGACAGCGGCCGACTCCTACCTCGTGTTCGACAAGCTGCTCGACGTCGCGAAGCGCTCCGGCGCCGACGCGATCCACCCGGGCTACGGCTTCCTGAGCGAGAACGCCGACTTCGCCCAGGCCGTCATCGACGCTGAGCTCACCTGGATCGGCCCCACCCCGCAGGCCATCCGCGACCTCGGGGACAAGGTCACCGCCCGGCACATCGCCACGCGGGCGGGTGCGCCGCTCGTGCCCGGCACCGACGAACCGGTGAGCGGGGCCGAGGAGGTCGAGGCCTTCGCCGAGGAGCACGGGCTCCCGGTCGCGATCAAGGCCGCGTTCGGCGGCGGTGGGCGCGGCATGAAGGTGGCGCGGGAGATGAAGGAGATCGCCGAGCTGTACGACTCGGCGGTCCGGGAGGCCGTCGCGGCGTTCGGCCGTGGCGAGTGCTTCGTCGAGCGCTACCTCGACAAGCCCCGCCACGTCGAGGCGCAGGTGCTGGCCGACACCCACGGCAACGTGATCGTGGTCGGCACGCGCGACTGCTCGTTGCAACGCCGTTTCCAGAAGCTCGTTGAGGAGGCACCCGCGCCGTTCCTCACCGACGAGCAGCGCAGCACGATCCACGAGGCGGCCAAGGCGATCTGCAAGGAGGCCGGCTATCACGGTGCCGGCACCGTGGAGTTCCTCGTCGGACAGGACGGGTTGATCTCGTTCCTCGAGGTCAACACTCGGCTCCAGGTGGAGCACCCGGTCTCGGAGGAGACGAGCGGGCTCGACCTCGTGCGCGAGCAGTTCCGCATCGCCGAGGGCGAGGTGCTCAACCTGCTCGAGGACCCGGAGCCCCGCGGTCACTCCATCGAGTTCCGGATCAACGGCGAGGATGCCGGCCGCAACTTCCTGCCCGCCCCCGGCACCGTCACGTCGATCTCCTTCCCCGCCGGGCCGGGGGTGCGGGTGGACGCAGGGGTCGAGCCCGGCTCGGTGATCGGCGGCCAGTTCGACTCGCTGCTGGCCAAGCTCATCGTCACCGGTTCGGACAGGGCCCAGGCGCTCGAACGGTCGCGCCGCGCGCTCGCCGAGTTCCAGGTCGACGGGATGGCCACCGTGCTCCCCTTCCACCGGCTCGTCGTGAACGACCCCGCCTTCGCGTCGACCACGGCGGAGGACTTCACCGTCCACACGCGGTGGATCGAGACGGAATGGGACAACACGGTCCCGCCCTTCCACGGCGGCGACGACGCCGAGGAGGACGTGGGCCCGCGCCAGACCATCGTCGTCGAGGTCGGCGGCAGGCGGCTGGAGGTCTCGCTGCCCGGCGACCTGGCACTCGGCGGGGGTGGCGCCACAGGCGCAGGCGGCGCGGCCAAGGCGCCCCGCCGGCGCGGGGCCGGCAAGGGTGGCGCGACGGTGTCCGGAGACGCGGTGACGGCTCCGATGCAGGGCACGATCATCAAGGTCGCGGTGTCCGATGGCGACACCGTCTCGGCGGGTGACCTCGTCGTCGTGCTCGAGGCGATGAAGATGGAG
>JAODNO010000001.1 GCA_025465235.1 Pseudonocardia sp. | reverse complement strand
GTCGAGCGCGACCTCTAGCTCGCCACGCGCCCTGCAGGCCGGTCCCCTTGCTCTTGGGATCTCGGGCGGCCTGGTGGAGGTGCAGCGTCGTGCCCGCTCTCGCGCGCCGTCGCGCGTGCTCGATGGCATCAGCGCGGTGGTCACGGTGGTCGTCGACGCGCTCACGGCGGTGCTCGCCGGTCCACCGTTCGTCGTCTGGGTGCTGCGGACGGACCTCGACCTCATGCAGACCACCCCGGTGTTCGTCTACCTGATCCCGCTGATCCCGGCCGTGTTCGTCCTTCGGCATCGGTGTGGTGCCCGGCGTGGTTGCCACCACGATCTTCTCGATCCCGCCCGCGGTGCGCCTGACGGAGCTCGGGATCCGCGGGGTGGACCCGGAGGTCGTCGAGGCGGCCCACGCGTTCGGGGCGCATCCGCAGCAGACACTGCGCGAGGTCCAGCTGCCCATGGCGCTGCCGTCGATCATGGGAGGGGTCAACCAGGTGATCATGCTGGCGCTGTCCATGGTGGTCGTCGCCGGGCTTGCCGGGGCGGGGTGCTCGGCACGGTGCTGGTCAGCGCGGTGACGCAGCTCGACATCGCCGCAGGCGTCGACGGCGGCCTCGCCGTCGTGGTCCTGGCTATTCTCCTCGACCGCTTCACCGCGACGCTCGCGGAGGGCCCGAACCGGGGGATGTGGGGAAGGCTCCGGAGCCGCCGTGCCGGTGCGGTCACCACGGCGCCGCGCGACGCCGAGACACGCACGCGCGCCGAGGACCCGGTGCCCACCCCGGCCTGTCCTGAGCCACGGAGGCACCGCAGAGCAGGTCCCCACGTTGCCCGTAGCGCAGGCGGGGGGTGACCCGAAGCAGGTCATCGAGCCGGCTGTGGCCTCAGCGGGCGGCGCCCTCCGGCAGGGCGCCGTGCAGCAGCGCTGCGGCGTCGTCCCAGCCGAGGGCCAGCACCGTCGCCGCGAGCTGCGGTCCGACGCATCCTGCGACCTTGGCTGCCAGGTCGGCGTCCGACAACGGTCGGCGCGGGTGCCCGTCGGGAACGTCCAGTGCCGCGTGCTCGGCGGTGCCGTCTGTGAGCTCCACGGTGATCCGGACGTCGCCGTCGAGGATGCCGGTCCCACCCGGTCCGGGCCGGATGTCGACGAGCCCGGCCAGGTGTTTCGCCTCCGGACGGCCGACGGCGGCGTCGGTGAAGCTGGCGAGGCCGGGAAAGCCGTCGAGCAGCGCGGCCGCGACCGCGTACTCGAGCGAGCGGGTGGCATCCTGCCCGGTGCAGGGAGCGCTTCGGATCAGCGGTTGGAGTGCCGACTGCGGGATGTGCACGCGGATGGCGGCGATCCCGTCGCGGGGCAGCGGTGGCAGCAACCGGACGGCACTGATCACGCGCTGCAGGGCGTCGCTGCAGGGGTACGCCTTCACCGTGAGCCCGTCCGGCACGAGGGGCCCGTCCAGCGCGTCCACTCCGCCGATCATGGCGAACCACTGGTCGAGCGTTGCGGGGTCGACGGGCGCGCCCGCCGCGGCCAGGTGGGCGGCCCGCACGCCCGCCGCCGCGGCCAGGCCCACCTGCAGCGGCTTGTCCGAGGCGCCGCAGGAGGCCTGTACGCCGCTCGCGGCCGGCGCCGCGAGTGCCACCGCCGTGGCCAGTGCGGTGGCGTCGAGCCCGAGTGCGAGTCCGGCGGCGACGGCCGCGGCGGGCGCTCCGACGGTGCACGTGGGGTCCCATCCCGCCCGGTCGTGCTCCCGGCCGAGCGCTGCGCCGAGCCGCACCATCACGCCGGCTCCGGCCAGGTACTCCCGGCTGCCGCCACCGCAGGCCAGCGTGGCGGGTACGCAGACCACGCTCACCCGCGACGACGAGGGCAGGTGCACATCGTCGACGTCGAGAACGTGCCCGACCGCTGCCCAGCGCAGTACCGCGGGCGAACCGGCCGTCCAGCCCGTGTCCGGGGCGTCGGCGGCCGCGAGTGTGCCCGCCACGGTGTCCACGAGTGCTCGCCGGGCCAGCTCCTCGTCACCCGGGGTGGGGCGGACGCCTGCGGCCCACTCGGCGAGGTCGGCGATGTGCGAACCCACCGGGCGTCCACGCACCATGCGGCACTGCTCCGGGCGGCGACGACGATCACGAGGTGTCCGCGCACGAACCGATGTCGGGGTCTCGTCGCGTCGCGCGGTCGTGCTGCCGTCCGTCATCGAATTCCCCCGATCGTGCCGGCTTCCGGCACATATGTGCCGCAGCACGGTCCGGCCGCGTGCCACCATCGGTGACCAACTTCAGCACTGTCAAGGGGGACCTCGGATGTCGGGACAGCCACCGGATACGGGGATGCGCGCGGCGCTCACCACGCTGCGGGTGTTGGAGCTGGTCTCCGAGCTGCAGCCGGTCGGGGTCTCCGCGGTCGCGCGGGCCAGCGGTATCCCGAAGAGTTCCGTCCAACGCTGCCTGGTCACCCTGCGCCAGGCCGGCTGGCTCACCCAGTCGACGGAGGACACGCACCGCTGGGTCCTCACCGGCCGGGCGCTGTCGATCGGGATGCGTGGCTCCACAGAGAAGGGGCTGCGGGAGGCCGCTCTGGCCGTCATGCAGGACCTGCGGGACGAGACCCGCGAGACCATCCACCTGCTCGGCTTCGGCGAGGAGCACGCCCCCGCCCCGGGTATCGAGCCCGCAACCGATCCGGCACTCGTGGTGATCGACCGGCTGGACGGCTCCGAGCCGATCCGGACCTGGGTTCGGCTGGGCACGCGCGTCCCGCTGCACGCGACATGCGCCGGCCTCGCGGTCCTCGCGCGCCTTCCCGACGCCGAGGTGGACCGCCTGCTTCGCGGGCCGCTCGAGCGCTACTCCGACCACACGATCGTCGACCGCAATGCGCTCGCCACCGAGTTGCGGGACGTGCGCGAGCGCGGCTATGCGACGGCCGACCGCAGCTGGCGTCGGGGGGTCGGGGCGGTGGCGGCTGCTGTCATCGACACGGCGGGCCAGCCGGTCGCGGCGCTCGTGATCTCGACCCCGGTGCAGCGGTTCGACGCCGGCCGCGCCCGCGTACTCGGAGCGCTGGTGGCCGCGGCGGCCGCGCGCGTCAGCAGCGCTCTGCGGCTCTGAGCTCCCCGAGAGGTGGCCGAGTCCCCGCACCGGCCGTCCGCCAGGTGGCGAGACCTGGCAGGCTGGATGCGCAACGGTTTACCTGGAGGGTGACGTGAGCAGCGACGACGACCGCACGGACGGGTATGACAACGACTCCGGGCTGCTCGAGCCCGAGGACAGCCTCGACGACCGCGGCGTCGAGGACGTCCTTGACGAGGGCTACTCGCCGCCGGAGCGGCCGTTGGGCGTGGACGAGTGGGGCACCACGCCGAGCGAGGAGCACGAGGGTGAGGGCCTGGAGCGCAGGCTCGCCCGGGAGCTGCCGGACGGCGGCACGGCCGCGTGGGACGGCCTGGGCGACGCCGGCGACACCGACGGCGAGCTGATCGACGACGAGGTGGGAACCGCCCGCTCCGGCCGGCTCGTGGCTTCGGACAACGGCGGGTTGTCCGACGAGGACGACGAGCTCTACGCGCAGGACGTAGGTATCGACGGCGCCGCTGCCTCGGCGGAGGAGGCGGCGGTTCACGTCGTCGCCGACCGGGACGACGACGAGAACTGAGGGCACCGTCAGGCGCACTCCACGTCGACGAGTGCGTGTCTCCGTTCGTCCTGCACCGCGCGGAGGGCCCGGCGCAGGGCGGGCACCAGCTCCGCCCGCTCGGTGACGCAGGCCAGGCTGCCGGACGCCTCCGCGTAGGCGGCGAACCTTCGGGATCGCTTCCTTCGGGACGATCATGGGCTGGTCGATGGGGTTCGTCTCGGTCGGGCTCGTGGTGGGGCCGTTGGTCGCCACCGCGCTCGCCGGCGGGCCAGCAGGCTACCCGGGAGCGATGGTCGCGCTCGCCCTGGTGACGGCCCTCGGTTCGGTCGCGTTCTTCGTCCTCCGCGGGCCCCGGACGCCGGTGCCGGTCGACCGGCCGCAGGTCCGGTGCAGCCGGAGGCTGCCTGATCCGCCCCCGGATCAGGAGGCCGGCGTGCGTCCTGGTGCGGTTCGGTCGCGGTC
>JAODNO010000721.1 GCA_025465235.1 Pseudonocardia sp. | reverse complement strand
CGGCGCGAGGCTCTCGACCACGGCACGCAGCTCCAGGATGGTCTTCGGTGTGAACTGTGGGCGACGAGGTCGCTGCAGGCATATAAGCAGGTCAGACGGCTGATCAAGGTCTGTCAAAGTAGCCAGCGGCAGCTGGCGTAGCTGTACTTTCGGGCTGTACTCCGCCTTGCTTTCCTCGTCCACGGGCAACGGGCCGCGACCCACGTAGACCCCGAGCGTCAGGGTGAGCGGCCCCGACCGGAACCCCCGACGGTCGGTTGCGCTCGGGTTCGCCCTTACCGGTCAGACCGTGTCGATCGCCGCGTCGATGAGGGTCTGGGCGGCGGCGCGGGCGGCGACGGCGATGGTGGGGTCGCGGTCCATGCGGGCGGACTGCCCGGCGCCGTCGTAGAGCATGTGCAGTTGGCGGGCGAGACTGTCGGGGTCTGCTGCCCCGGCCTCGGCAGCAAGGCGGGCGAACAGGCCGCGGATGTCGTGGCGGTAGTCGTCGGCGGCCTGCTCGATCAGCCCGGCGGGAGGTGCTTCGGCGGTGGCAGCGGAGAAGGCGCAGCCGCGGAAATCGGGCTGGGTGAAGAACTCAGCCTGGGCGGCGAAGACGGCGAGCAGCCGAGCTCGGGGGTCGTGTTGGCGTTCGACGGCGGCGTTGAGCCGTGCAGTGGTGCCGGCGTGCCGCTTCTCCAGGTAGGCGCGGACGAGCTCTTCCTTGCTGCCGAAAGTGTTGTAGAGGGAGGCCTTGGCGACCCCGGCGTGCTCGATGACCCGGTCGATGCCCACCGTCTGGACACCCTCGGCGTAGAACAGCTCGCTGGCCGCCTCGAGCAGGCGCTCGCGCGCGGACCGCTTGGCACCGCCGTTGCTCGCGCTGCCTGTTGCGCCATTGCGGCCCCCGCCCGTGCTCCTGGCATGCTTGCCGTTCGTTCCGGGCTGGTGCGCCGGGATCGTCGAGGTCACCGAACCATCCTTCTTAGACAGACAGGTCTACTTTACCTGTGCGGTGGCGGTGATGTGGACCTTGTGCGGGTAGAAGGCGACGTGTCCGCTGATCGCGGCAACCACCGGACAGGGCTGTGGGTAGGTCCAGAGCACATCGATGATCTCACCACAGGGAGTGGTGAGGTTGGTGGTAGGTCGCGTCGCCCTTGTTAGGGCAGTGGGTAGTGGACCGGCGGGTAGGTGGCTTCCCGCATCGTCGGCGCCTGGGTGGTGTCGGCGATCCGTCCGCGGAAGGGCGCGAGGGAGATGGGGTGGTCGGGGTGAGCCCGCTCGACAGGTGGTGCAGGGTCGCGGCTTGCTTGGCGACCAGTAGCGGGTCGCGTTGCGGCAGGACCAAGATCGCGGTGCCGAGCCGGATCCGGCTGGTACGGCGGCAAGCCACGTGAGGGTCGTGAAGGTCTCCAGCAGGTTGCCGAAGGGTTCGGAATCGCTGGTGGGGAGCAGGATGTGCTCGCTGGTCCAGAGCGAGGCGTGGCCGAGGTCCTCGGCCCGCTCGACGATCATGATTATCGCGTCGCGGTGCCGAGCGGGCCGTACTTCGGCAGGTTCAGTCCGACGATCACGGTCGCTGCTCCCTTCCGACGTCTGACCGGCCCTCAGCCGGCGATGAGGTCGAACTCATTGCCCTCGGGGTCAGCGAACGTGGTCCAGCGGGCACTGCCCTTCTCGACGTCGTTGAGGCGGGTGGCGCCGAGCTGCAGCAGGCGCTCGGTGTCGGCGGCGAAGCCGGTGCTGATCAGGTCGGGGTGCATGCGGTTCTTCACCGTCTTACCCTCGGGCACCTGGTGGAAGCTCAGTACCGGGCCGCCATCGGCGGTCTCGATCGCGGCGAACTCCGCGGAGGCGCCCGGGTCCACTGGGCGGCCCAGCACCTCCGACCAGAACCGGGCGAGCTTCTCCGCGTCAGCGGTGTCGTAGCCGACCGCCCACAGGTTGATGGCCATCGCGTGTCTCCTTTTCGCGTGCAGTCACGGATTGAGTGGTTTCCCGGTGACGTCAGACGGCGGTGCGGCCGCCGTCGACCGGCATGACCGCTCCGGTCACGTAGCTCGCCTTGTCGGAGGCGAGGAAGGCGATGACCTCGGCGATCTCCTCCGCGTCCGCGCCGCGGCCGGTCAGGGTGGTCTGGCCGAGGGAGTCGATGAGGCCGTGGTCGGCGCCGCCGGTGTAAACCGGGCCGGGCGAGACCGCGTTGACGCGGACGCCCGACGGGCTGAACTCCGCCGCCCAGGACCGGGTCAGCGACGACAGTGACGCCTTCGTCGCCCCGTACGCGGCTCCACCGGCCAGGCCGACCTGGCCGGCCATGCTCGCCAGGTTGATGATGTTGCCCGACCCGCGCGCCACCATTCCCGGTGCGAGCCCCGCCACCAGCTGGTAGGCCGCCCGGACGTTGCTGGCGAACAGCGCGTCGAAACCGTCGGCGTCCAGCTCCGGGGTGGGCCCGAACCAGGAGAACCCGCCGTTGTTCACCAGGACGTCGACATCGCCGACCTCCTCGACCAGCCGGTTGACCGCGCCGGCGTCGCCCAGATCCGCGGCCACGAACCGGGCCCGACCGCCGGCCTCCACGATCTCCTTCACCGTCGCCTCACCACGCGCGGTGTCGCGGCCATGCACGATCACTGACCACCCGTCACTGGCCAGCTTCAGCGCGGTCGCCCGGCCGATGCCCGAAGTCGCGCCGGTGACCAGCGCGGTCCGCGGGTGCAGGTCCTCGTTCAGACGTTCCATGACAACTCCATGATTGAGTAGACCCGTCTGTCTGTTTATGCGGCCAAGGTAGACCTGTCTGTTCAATCCCTGCAAGGCTGGGCGGTATGCTTCCGGTCACCCCTCGGCATACCGCTCCGAGCAGCGAACACCAGGTCGCGGTCGAAGGCACTTCAAGGGCACTGTTGCGTTGACGGATCACATGTCGGACTGTGGGGTTCCAGAAGTAGGCCTTGAGCTCGTGACCTGCGGTGATCGGCGTTCTCCGGCGGCCTGGCATGATCATTTACGTGTCGCTACGCCTCCTCTACCTGATCTTCGACCGGCTCCTCAGCTGGCTGACACTTCTCGGCCGCGCAGCGTCGTCCAAAGATTCTGATGCCGCTGGCGCTGCGCTCGCGGGTCGTTGAAATTGGCGGGGCCGTCGCCCGCTGACGTCGTGTTGCCTTGGCGCGGGTTGAGCCCGTTCCAAAGATTGACGCTGGAGCCCGCCCCGGTTGGGCACTCCGGGTTGCCGCCTTTCGATCTCAGACTCTTGATCTTCATGCGGGTTCCGCGGGCGACGCGCCGTACCAACGGTTCGGGAGGGAGCCCAACGTGGAGAGATCATCTATGAACGGGTGGCCGCGATCGATGTCGGCAAGAAGATCATCGCGGTGGCGGTGCGCACCCCGGGACAGCGAGCGGGCCAAGCGCAGCCAACAGG
>JAODNO010000659.1 GCA_025465235.1 Pseudonocardia sp. | reverse complement strand
GTCGCCGGGGTAGGGATCGGCTCCGGTGGAGTCGAGGATGTTGACGCCGCGGAACAGGGTCTTGGTGGTCGGGACGGGCACGGTGGACTCCTCGTCACTGAGGGTGGAACTACAGGAACTTGAGCAGGAGGTCGGTGGTGGGACGGGCCGCCTCGAGCGCGGTCCAGTGCCCGACGCCCGGCAGGATCTCCACGGTCGCTGAGCCGTGTGCGTCGGCGAGCTCCTTGCTCGCCTCGGGCGGTCCGACCTTGTCGTCGGAGCCGGTCACGAGCAACAGCGGCAGGCCGGGGTCGATCGGGCCGGGATCGGTGGCTGCGGCGAGGGCCTCGCAGTTGCGGGCATAGCCCTCTGCGTCCTGGCGCATCACGAGCTCTCGGACGAACGCCGCGACCTCCGGCCGGTCGCGGCGGGTGGTCTCGGAGAGGGCGTTGGCGACGACGCCGGGGGCGACGGCGGCAGTGCCCTTCTCCCGCAGGATGGCGGCTCGGTCACGCTGGGCCTGCCGGCCGGCCTCGGCGGGCTCCCGCACAGCGCCGAGCAGCGCGAGCGCGGACACGGCGCTGGGGTGGCGGGCGGCGAGCGCGCGCACGACGAGGGTGCCCATCGAGTGTCCGACCACCTTGGCGCTGTCGACACCGAGCTCGGCGAGCACGGCGGCGAGGTCGTCGGCGTGGCTTTCCACGCTGATCCGGTCAGCAACCGGCGAGCGGCCCGCGCCCGCGGAGTCGACGCGGATCACGCGGAAGCGGTCCACGAGCGCGTCCGTCTGGACCTGGTAGAAGTTCGAGGTACCACCGAGGCCGTGCACGAGCAGCACGGCGGGGCCGTCCCCCTCGACCTCGACGGCGAGTTCCTTACCGTTGACCTGCACAGGGGTCCTCTCTTCAGCGGATGCGGTTGGACAGCGTGCCCAGGCCGGTGACCGTGATCTCGACGACGTCGCCGCTGGTGAGGAAGCGTGGCGGGTCGAAACCGAGGCCGACCCCGGCGGGCGTGCCCGTGGCGATGAGGTCGCCGGGCAGCAGCGTGGTGCCGGCGGAGATCGTGGCGATCAGCTCGGGGATGTCGAAGATGAGGTCCTTGAGCGGCGCGAACTGGCGGCGCTCCCCGTTGACCGTGGTCTCCAGCTCGAGCGCGGTGACGTCGCCGATCTCGTCGGCCGTGACGGCGTAGGGGCCCATCGGGCAGTGGGTGTCGAACGACTTGCCCAGCAGCCACTGCTTGTGGTCGCGCTGCACGTCCCGCGCCGTGACGTCGTTGATGATCGTGTAGCCCCACACGTGGCGGTAGGCGTCCTCGCGGGAGATCCCGCGCCCGCCCGTCCCGATGATGACGGTGAGCTCGCCCTCGTAGTCCAGCTCGGTGGTGGGGCCGGGATCCACCAGCGCGCCCGGACCGGTCACCGCGGTGGTGGCCTTGGAGAACATGATCGGCCGCTCCGGCAGCGCCTCCGAGCGGCTCGGGGTGTCATAGCCACTGCGGCCGAACTCCACGGCGTGGTCGCGGTAGTTCTTGCCGACGCACCAGATGTTGCGCCGCGGTTCGGGGACCGGGGCCAAGAGCTCGACGGACGCCAACGGCACCGACGTCAGCTCCGCCGACCGCTCACGCAGCACCGGGCCGAGCGTGTCCCACGCGCCGATCACGTCGAGCATGGCGGCGCCCGGTGGGAGCAACTCCTGGACGTCGTGGACCGCGTCCCCGTCGGCACTGACCACACCGACCCGCGCCGCGGATCCGGTGGAGAACGTCACCAGCTTCATTGCTCACCAATTCCAACCAATCAAACCAATCTGGACCTGTTCGACCGTACGGCCTGCTGGCACCGCTGTCGATAGGACGATAGTTGTCGATCGACGTGAGTAATTGGTCGTCATTGGTTTAATGTGCGGTACGGTTATCCGCATGCTGGCCGTGGAGAAGTCGCTGCGTGCCCTGCTCACGCAGGGCGCCCAGGACGGCACGCTCGGTCCGGGCTCCAAGCTCCCCACGGAGCGCGACCTCGTGGAGCGGCTGTCCGCTCCGCGCAGCGCGATCCGGCGTGCCCTCGACGTTCTCGAGCGCGACGGGGTGGTGATCCGGCACGTCGGGCGCGGCACGTTCCTCACCGAGGCGGGACTGCCGCCGGCGGAGGGCGCACCCCCTGACACCAGCCCGGCGGAGATCATGCAGGTCCGGCTGCTCCTCGAGCCGCCGGTGGCTGAGCTCACCGCACGGGTGGCCACCCAGGCCGATCTCGACCGCATCGCCGAGTGCCTGCGCGGCGGCGAGGGGAGCGAGGGCTTCGAGGGCTTCGAGGCCTGGGACGCCCGACTGCATCGCGCCATCGCGTTGGCCGTGCACAACGGCCTGCTCATCAACATGTTCGACGTCATGAACACCGCTCGCAGCCTGCCGGTGTGGGGGAGCCTCAAGCGCCGCACGTCCAGCCCGGACCGGCGCCGGCGCTACCACGAAGAGCACGCAGCGATCGTCGAGGCTCTGCGCGACCGCGATCCGGCCGGTGCGCGTGACAGCATGCGCCGGCATCTCCAGAACGTCTCCGACAACCTGCTGGGCAGGCATTGAGTGCCCATCTGGGCGGATCCGGGGTGCCGGGGATCGGCGTGGCGGCATACGGTGGCCACATGGCGCAGCGCGGACCAGTCCGGTCCACACCCCTCGACGAGCAGGTGTGCTTCCCGCTCTACGCCGCCTCGCGGGCGATGACGGAGCGCGGCGACACCACCGGCACCGGGATCGGACAGGCGCTGAAGCTGGGGACGGGCAGGCTCTCCCCGCTGCTCAAGAGACTGGAAGCACTCGGGCTGGTCGCGCTCACGCGCCAGGCCGGCGACGAGCGCTCGGTGCTGGTCGCGCTCACCCCCGAGGGCCAGGCGCTCGAGCGTGAGGTCGTCGACACGCAGAAGCTTGTCGGGAAGGCGACGGGACTCAGGCGGCTCCGCTGAGTGCCGTCATTGATCGCGGACCGAACCCCATGAGCTCCAACCTCACCACGACGCACGCAGCGGAGGGCCCCACATGACGGCCCGGACGCTCGACCGTCTCGCCGGTGAGCCCCTCTGGGCGCAGCTGCTGGCCGACCTGCGCCGCCGCCTGGAACACGACGAGTTCGCCGTGGCCTTTCCTGGTGAGCTGGCGCTGGTCTCGGAGTACGGCGTCAGCCGGCACACCGTCCGCGAGGCGGTGCGGCGGCTGCGTGACGAGGGCCTCGTCATCGCAGGCCGCGGCCGTACGCCGCGACGGGCGGAGCCCGCGGAGATCGAGCAGCCCCTCGGGGAGATCTTCAGCCTGTTCTCGGCGGTGGAGGCCACGGGTCAGGTGCAGCGCAGCGTCGTCCGGACCCTCGACGTGCGCGCCGACGGCGTGGTCGCGGCTCGGATCGGGCTGGAAGAGTCGACGCCGCTCGTGCACATCGAGCGCCTGCGCTTCGCCGACTCCGACCCCCTAGCCGTCGACCGCGTCTGGCTGCCGGAGCGGCTTGCTGCGCCGCTGCTCGATGTCGACTTCAGCCGCACCGCCCTCTACGCCGAGTACGCCGCCCGCTGCGGAGTTCGGGTGACCGGAGGGAGTGAGCGGGTGCGGGCGGTGGTGCCCACCGAGGCGGAGCGCGAGCTGCTCGGCGTCGGAACCGGCGTGGCGGCGTTCATGATCGACCGCCTCGGCTGTGCCGGAGAGCGTTCGGTCGAGTGGAGGCAGACGCTCGTCCGTGCCGACCGGTTCAGTGTCACCGCACGCTTCTCCGCGCGGGAGGGCTACCGCATGGACGGCAGCGTCTGACGTCAGCCGGTGGCGAACGAGACGCCGACGCCCCCCTTGGTCTGTGCGCCGTATCGCTGGATCTCTGCGTCGAGATCGAGCGGCACCGTCCTGATCTCGTCGTCCTCGGTGAGCAGGTCGGCAGGCACGAGCCAGCTCACCTCGAACTCGAGGCCGTCCGGGTCGTGGGCGTAGAGCGCCTTTGTGGATCCGTGGTCCGAGGCGCCCACCAGCGAGTCGCGCTCCGTGAGCACGGCCGCGATGCGCTGCAGCTCGGCGAGTGTGTCGACCTCCCAGGCCAGGTGGTAGAGCCCCACCGTGGCGCGGCCGGCCTGCGAGGCCCCCGCGCTCGAGCCGACGGCGAAGAGGCCGAGGTCGTGGTCGTTCGTCGAGGCCTCGGCCTGCAGGAACGCGGCCCGCCCAGGCATGTGGTTGACGACGCGGAAGCCCAGTGCCTCGGTGTAGAAGCCGACGCTCCGCTCAAGGTCGCGTACGTAGAGCACGGCATGGTTGAGACGTTGGACAGGCATCCGGTCCTCCGACGGGTCAGTGTCGAAAGAGACGGTACGGCAGAAAACGTGAGGGCTCAACTTCTAGGTACCCTGATCGGGTGGGCGATGACGAGGACATCTGGCTGACGGCCGACGAGTTGAAGGCGTGGCTGTCCTACGTCGCCATGTCGACGCTGCTGGAAGCCGCTCTGGACCGGCAGCTGCAGCGGGATTCCGCAATGTCCCACCCCTATTACCAGATCCTGGCCATGCTGTCGGACGTCCCGGGGCGGACGCTGCGGATGAGTGACCTCGCCGCCCTTACGCAGAGCTCGCAGAGCCGGCTCTCCCACGCGGTGGCCCGGCTCGAAGCCAACGGCTGGATCCGCAGGGTGCCCTGCGCCGATGATCGGCGCAGTACCCTCGCCCAGCTCACCGAGGAAGGGTTCGCGGCGCTGGCCGACGCTGCGCCCGGCCATGTCCGTACCGTTCGTGAGCACCTGTTCGACCGGCTGACCACCGAGCAGGTCGGGCAGCTCCGCGAGATCTGCCGCAGTGTCCTCTCGGGGCTGTCGGCCGAGCGGGGGCGGATGAAGCTGCTGATCGAGCTCATCGAGTCGGAGTCCTCGCCCCCCTGATGCAGCCTCCGCGCGGGTCCTGGTTTCCGTGGCGTGGCGATGGGTGATCATGGCTACCGAACGTGGAGGGGGGCGGAATGCGCATCGGCACGTACGGGATCGCGCTGGTGTTGGCGGCGGGCACGGCAGTGGCCGGCTGCTCCGTCAGCGTCCAGGGCATCGCCTCTCCCGAGCCTGCGGCCGCGGCCGCCGCCCCGGCGTCCGGGTCGGCCCCGTCCGGTGATGTCTTCGCCGACAAGCAGCATCGCTTCGCGCTCGCCCCGCCTCCCGGGTGGACCGTCGACACCAGCGGGGCCCAGGGCACAGCGGTGGTGTTCATGCAACCGCAGCCGGCCGGCTCGGCCGCCTTGCGGTTCGGCGCCAACATCAATGTGCTGGTCGTGCAGTCGCCCGCGGACCTGCCGTCCACGATCGCCGGTGCCCGCCATGAGCTGCGGGGGCTCAGCGGCTACACCCCGACGGCGGACGAGGCCGTCACCCTGCACGATGGCACGCCCGCACACATTCTCGGGGGCACGTTCGTCGATTCCGCGTCCGGGCTCTCGCTGCGCAACGTGCAGTTGTTCACGGTGCACGGTGGCACGGCAATCGTCGCCACGGGCACGTCGCCGGCCGATGCATGGGGGTCCTACCAGACGGTGTTCGACACGTCGTTGCGGAGCTTGACGGTGGCCAAGTGACCCGTGGTCCCGCCTGGCAGAGTGTCTGGTATGGGAACACTGGTCCTGCTGCGACATGGGCAGAGCGTGTGGAACGCCGAGAACCGCTTCACCGGCTGGGTGGACGTGCCGCTCTCGGAGACGGGTGAGCAGGAGGCCCGCCGCGGCGGTGAGCTGATGCGCGAGCACGCATTGCTGCCCGACGTCGTGCACACCTCGGTGCTGCGCCGGGCGATCTCCACCGCGAACCTGGCGCTCGACACGTGCGACCGGCACTGGGTCCCCGTGCACCGTGACTGGCGGCTCAACGAGCGGCACTACGGCGCGCTGCAGGGCAAGGACAAGAAGCAGACGCTCGAGCAGTTCGGCGAGGAGCAGTTCATGGAGTGGCGCCGGTCCTACGACGTCCCGCCGCCGTCCATCGAGCTCGGGTCGGAGTACAGCCAGGACGGCGACCCGCGCTACCTCGGCATCCCGGTTCCGCTCACGGAGTG
>JAODNO010000606.1 GCA_025465235.1 Pseudonocardia sp. | reverse complement strand
GGCCGATCGGCCCTATCCGTCGTGTTTCCGGCCTTCCCAAGGCCTGTGCAGGCTGCTACCAATGCCGAGAGCGGTGAACCCGGGACGATGAGCTATCGGGCGTCCCCGGGGCCTCGCCGGAGCCACTCGAATCATGATCAGCCGACGAGGGCTGATGTCTGGAGGGTTCATGAAGACCAAGGCCGCGGTGCTGCGCGGAGTGGGTCAGCCGTTCGAGATCGAGGAGCTGACCCTCGACCCGCCCAAGGCGGGAGAGGTCCTGATCAAGTACGTGGCGGCGGGACTCTGCCACTCCGACGAACACCTCCGGCATGGCGACATCGTGCCGCGCTTCCCGATCGTCGGCGGCCACGAAGGTGCCGGGATCATCGAGGAGGTCGGGCCCGGTGTCACCCGTCTCAAGCCGGGCGACCATGTCATCTGCTCGTTCCTGCCGGTCTGCGGCCACTGCCGGTTCTGCTCCTCAGGGATGACCAACCTCTGCGACCTGGGCGCCACCATCCTCGACGGGATGCTGCCCGACGGCACCTACCGTTTCCACTCCGACCGCGGCGAGGACCTCGGTGGGATGTGCATGATCGGCACGTTCTCCGAGCGCGCCACGATCTCCGAGAACTCCGCGGTCAAGGTCGCCGACGACGTGCCGCTCGACAAGGCTGTGCTGATCGGCTGCGGCGTGCCGACGGGCTTCGGGTCGGCGGTGCATGCCGCTGCCACCGAACCGGGCGACACCATTGCGATCTACGGAATCGGCGGGATCGGCATCAACGCCGTGCAGGGCGCAGCGTTGGCCGGCGCGGCCAACGTCGTGGCCATCGACCCGCTGGCGAACAAGCGCGAGATGGCCGAGCGGATGGGGGCCACGCACTCCTGCCCCACCGCGGAGGAGGCACACGCGGTGATCCAGGAGATCACCAACGGGGTGGGCGCCGACAAGGCGATCATCACCGTCGGGGTTGTCGACACCGCGGTCACCACCAACGCGTTCCACGCCATCCGCAAGGGCGGCACGGTGGTCGTCACCGGCCTGGCCGACCCGGCCAAGAACACGATCGAGATCCCCGGGGCGCTGCTCACCCTGTTCGAGAAGCGCATCCAGGGCTCGCTGTTCGGCTCGGGCGACCCGTTCAAGGACATCCCGCGGCTGGTGGACATGTACCAGGCCGGGCAGCTCAAGCTCGACGAGCTGATCACCAACACCTACACCCTGGAGGACGTCAACAAGGGCTACGAGGACCTGATCAACGGCGTGAACATCCGCGGCGTGATCATCCACGACCCCAACGCCTGACCGCGGCGCAGGCCGACAGTCAGCAGTCGTGGCCGTGCCGGGCACCGTCCCCCCGGTGCCCCGCGCGGCCGTCTCCGGCGGTGGTAACACCCGTGACGCCTGTGACCCCGCCGCGGTCGCACCCACCCTTGCCCCTCCCCGTGGTCGGCCTGCGCCGGGAGCGGGAGGTCCTGACGGTCGCCCTCGCGACCGGCCGGCACGTCGTCATCGAGGGTCCGCCCGGCACCGGGAAGTCGACGCTCCTGCGGTCGATCGCCCGTGACGCCGTCCAGCAGGTCGTGTTCGTCGAGGGGAACGCGGAGCTGACCCCGGCCCGCCTGATCGGCGCGTTCGATCCGTCGCAGGTGCTGGCCGAGGGCTACCTGCCGGCGAGCTTCGTCGACGGGCCGCTGCTCACCGCGATGCGCGGCGGTGCGCTGCTCTACCTCGAGGAGCTCAACCGGGTACCCGAGGAAACGCTCAACGTCCTCATCACCGTGCTCACCGAGGGCGAGATCGCGGTTCCGCGGCTGGGTACCGTGCGCGCCGGTGCACGGTTCCGCCTCATCGCGGCGATGAACCCGTTCGACGCGATCGGCACCGCCCGCGTCAGCCAGGCCATCGCCGACCGGATGTGCCGGGTGGTGCTCGGCTACCAGGACGAGGACGCCGAGCGGGTCATCACGGGCTCGGTCAGCGGGGTGACGGGCTGGGTCACGGACTTCGCCGTGGCCCTCACCCGGGCCACCCGCGACCACCGGGACGTCCGGATGGGGTCGTCGGTGCGGGGCGCGATCGACCTGGCGCTCATTCTCACCGGGCTGCGGGAGTTGCGCGGTGAGCGGGTGCTGGCGCGCGAGACCGCGCGCGACGCCGGGTACGCCGCATTGTCGGGACGCATCCGGATCGCCGACGGCGTCGACCGCACGGCGGAGTCGCTGATCGACGAGCTGCTCGACCGGTTGTGGCCGGAGGACGGACCGCCCCCACCGAACCCCGGCGAGGACCCGGAGCCGGGGGGCGACCGGGGAAAAGCTGACGGCCCGCCCCACGCGGCGGGCCGGCCCAAGGATCGCCCCCACCGCAACCGGGGCGAGCGCACTCTCGGTCGGGGTGAGCTGGGTGCGCGTCACGAGCAGTTCGCGGAGATCTCTCCCGAGCTCGGCGCCCTCGACGCCGACGCCTTCGACCAGGCGCTCGCCGCCTCCCCTGAGGCTGCGGCCGCTCTGTTGGCCGACCTGGCCGTGGCCACCGACGTGCAACTGCGGGCCGCGGCCCGGAAGCTCGCCGGGCGCGTGTTCATCCAGCTCGGACGCGTCGGGCCGGCGCGCGCCCGGGGCACACGCAGGCTGGGACCGGCGAAGGGGCTGGACGGCGACCTGGATCTCGACCGCACGCTCGACGGGTGGGCGCCCGGACCGTCGCGGCGGCCGGACGTGGACGACATCGTCACCCGCACCTGGA